>PKCL01000300.1 GCA_002862165.1 Planctomycetaceae bacterium | reverse complement strand
AGGAATCCGAGGCGAGGGTTCACGTTTGCCATACTCCAAACAGACTGTGGCTACTTTCACGACTTTTGTTTTTTCTGGTGGAACTGAAAACATGCCACCGCCCATACCACCGCCACCCATGCCACCACCCATGCCGCCACCACCCATGCCGCCGCCGCCCATGCCGCCGCCACCGGCAGTTTGACCACCACCGCCGCCCATGCCGCCCCCCATGCCGCCACCCCCCATGCCACCACCGCCCTGGCCACCGCCAAATTGGGCTAGAACGGGCTGACCGACAAAAGCGGCTGGCAACCGCAGTGTTAGTGGCTGATTAGTTTTGTTGTTAACAACAATCTGCGCAGAGCGTGAGTCATTCGGAATATATTTAACCTCGACCAGACCTTCCTTTTCTGCATCAAGAATATCCCGGCTCGCATCAATCGAGGACTGATTTGAGAAGACCTCATCAGCCGCCCTACTCTGAGGCAGAAAAAAAATGATGGAGCAAAGAAATACACTGAATGCAGTGATGTATGATCTCATACCAAACCTTCCCAGTCGTGAATGCTTGAAGACCCAGAATGACGGCGAGGAATGTCTTCCTTGCGTCGCCATGCATTACCTGCATTCAGTCCGGGTACAACTCCTAGTATTGCTTCGGCTGATATCGAAGGGAAATGTAACCAAGTCAATCAAATGTATCGATTAGGCGAAACACAGGGTTGGGTCTCATTGTTTCCAATTTAACGCTTAGAAAACTGAGTGCCACGCCGCGCACCGCGCAGACCGTATTTTTTTCGCTCCTTCATTCGACCATCACGAGTAAGGAAACCACCTTGACGAAGCGGTTCAGCTAACTCAGTGTCGAAGTGTAAAAGCGCTCGAGCAATCCCAAGCCGACACGCGCCGGCCTGCCCGGTAGCCCCGCCACCTGAGACTGTGATGTCGACGTCGACAGTTTTCTCCTGCCCAACGTGTCCGAGAGCACCTAACACCTGCTCTCGATCTTTCAAGGATGGAAAATAAACATCTAGAGGACGTTTGTTGACAGTGATGACTCCGGCACCTGATCGAAGCCGGACTCGGGCAATCGCTGACTTGCGTCGCCCGGTCGCAATAATATTTCCTGCAAGATCAACACGCTTTCTTGGCAGCGATGACGCAGGGGCAGTCGGGACGTCAGTTGTAGCTGGTGGTAACGTTTCTATCGAAGGCTCGGTAGACATACTGTCGAACTCCAAATTATATAGCAGGTAATTCTAGAAATAATATTATTAAACCCCAACAGTGCTACGTGTACCGAGTTCTTTCGACTCCGGTTGCTGTGCAGCATGTGGATGATCAGGACCGGCGTAAACTTTCAACTTACTGAGCATGCTCCTGCCGAGTTTATTTTTTGGCAGCATTCGCCGAACTGCTTCTTCAAGAATGAGTGATGGACGGCGATCACGACGTTTTTCAGCTGTTTCAACTTTCAATCCGGTGTAACCGGTATACCAACGATACTCTTTCTTCTGCCATTTGTTCCCACCGAACTCAACTTTTTCAGCGTTCACAACAACAATGTAATCGCCAGTATCGACATGAGGCGTGTACGTTGGCCGGTGTTTGCCCATCAGGATCGTTGCTATATCACTTGCAAGACGTCCTACTTTTTTTTCATTAGCGTCCACCAGCCACCATCGCTGCTCGACTTCACCGGGTTTAGCCATGAATGTTTTGTTCATCATATTTTCCACTTTTTTTCATTTCAGCAAAACAATGTGCTCGGTCATTGCGAGACGGAATGATCACTTCCATCGCGCAGGAATACCCTGTATTCCTGCGGACATCTATTTGCCGGAGCCCCGAAGAATACCAATGTACCACGAACTTCTCAAGCCACCCCCATACTCACCGCAAGATGGCACCAATTTGCCTACGGACCTCAAAAAGTGCAGAATCTGACATGGATGCGTTCTAGGTCGCGGACGTATTCAAAAGATTCCTGATATTTTGGATTCACGAAAAGCGCAAACGATAGTCATCGAACGAAACCCTATTTTTCCTTCATCCCTATTCCTCCTTTATTTAGAGACTTTATGAAAGTAGCGGTCATCAAGGAACTTTATCCCGGTGAGCACCGAGTGGCTCTTGTTCCCGCAGTTGTCAGCACACTTGTGAAAGCAGGTCACGTAGTGCTGATAGAGCGTGATGCGGGACTTGCAGCTGGCTTCAGTAATGCAGATTACGAAAAAGCCGGAGGAGCAATAGTTGATCGGAATGAAGCCTTTCGCGCCGAATGCGTGCTTACAGTCCGTGCCGGTGGCGCTGCTGGTGACACATGGCTACAAGATAGAACGAGGATGACCTCGAACTCAGCAATCATTGGTATGGCTGATCCACTCGGCAATTGCGAGGCGTGTCTTGCTGACGCTCAAACCGGGGCAACTATTTACGCGCTGGAACTAGTTCCTCGTATAACCCGAGCACAGAGCATGGATGTCTTATCAAGCCAAGCGAATATCGCAGGCTATGAGGCTGTACTGCTCGGTGCGACTGCTCTCAAAAAAATCTTGCCCATGATGACGACCGCCGCCGGAACAATTCGTCCTGCAAAAGCACTTATCCTCGGAGCTGGGGTTGCCGGTCTTCAAGCAATCGCAACCGCCAAGCGACTTGGTGCTCAAGTTCTTGCTTACGATGTTCGGCCCGCTGTAAAAGAACAGGTTGAGAGTCTCGGAGCAAAATTTGTTGAACTCGACTTGGAGACGAGTTCGACTGAAACCAAGGGCGGTTATGCGAAATCTATGTCAGAAGAGTTTTACAAGAAACAGCAAGAACTCCTAGGCAAGGTCTTAGCAGAATGTGACCTTGTCGTGACAACAGCCCTCATACCGGGAAAACCGGCCCCAATACTAATTACAAAAGCTATGGTTGAGGGCATGCAACCAGGAAGCGTCATTGTTGACCTCGCGGCAGAGCGAGGTGGCAATTGCGAAATGACTACTCCTGGTGAGACGGTCACCTTCAACGACATTATAATTTTGGGTCCAACAAACCTTCCCGCAGAGGTGGCAACTCACACAAGCCAATTGTATTCAAAAAATATTGTTACTTTTTTAAATCATCTCATTGATTGTGGCTTCCCTCACGAAGTATCCGATGATGAGATCTGCCGCGAGACATTAGTCGCACATAACGGTGATATTGTTCATGCCCGAGTCAGAGACTTGGCTGGCATGCCACAACTCCACAATCAACCACCAGAACCTTCAAGTACAGATAACGTTTCATCGCCTCAATCCTCCTAGACACGTCTCACGATCTACTTCCTGCACAGTCCCGAGATTTCGTTATGAACATCACTTTACTTGCCAACCTACTGCCACTCTTTGCAGCGACTCCGACACCTGCTGAAGACCCCGCCTCTACTTTCATCCGGCTTCTCACAGTTTTCCTGCTTGCGATGTGGGTCGGTTTTGAAGTGATTACAAAAGTACCGCAACGTCTTCACACGCCTTTGACAAGTGGGTCAAACGCTATTTCCGGCGTCACAGTAGTTGGTGCACTTGTCGTTGCAGGCAGCCTTACCACAGGGTTTGGAACCCTTTTTGGACTTTTAGCAATCTTACTTGCAATGATAAATGTGGCCGGGGGCTTTGTGGTAACGCACAGAATGCTTGAAATGTTTAATCCAAAAAAGAAATAGTCCGGCTGGTTATCACGTCCTCACTTTCTGTCACCTAAAAAGGATTTCTTATGTCGAGTCAGGCCTGGATTAATCTCGCCTACCTCACGGCCTCAATGCTGTTCATTGTTGCTTTTAAGCAAATGAGTGGCCCACGAACAGCTGTTCGTGGCAACCTCCTTGGTGCTACCGGCATGGCTATCGCGATATTGGCGGCTTGCTTCGAACAGCCGGTCACTACGAGTATCGCTGAATATGGTATCTGGCCACTTTTCATGCTGATTGTGTTCGCGGCTATTGGAGGGGGCATTGGTGCAACCATGGCGATTCGCTGGCCAATGACAGGGATGCCACAAATGGTTGCTCTCCTCAATGGATTCGGTGGAGCTGCCTCAATGCTCGTTGCAGCTGCTGAATTAACAAGCACTCGAGCAGTTTCCAGATTTGAGGAGAGTGCTCGCCAGGCCTCAGCGGCGGCTTCTCTTGAGCCCTGGACTCAGTTTGCAATAGCTATTGGACTGGCATGCTTTATTGGCTCGGTCACCCTGACCGGAAGTCTTGTCGCATTCGGAAAACTTCAAGAGCTTCCACAATTCAAAAAACCATGGGACAACCCAAATAGACAATGGATTAATCTTGCGTTGGCTGTTACCGCCCTTTTCCTTCTCTGGGGTGTATTCGGCACGTCCCAGCTGCTCTTCTTCCTTCTTCTTGTACTTGTTGCAGCTGCCCTAGGAGTGACACTCACTCTCCCAATCGGGGGTGCCGACATGCCTGTTGTTATCTGTCTTCTGAATAGCTACTCGGGACTTGCTGCGGCGGCTGCCGGCTTCGTCATTGACAATTCAGTTCTCGTGATTGCTGGATCACTCGTTGGCGCAAGCGGCTTGATTTTAACAGCCATCATGTGCAAGGCTATGAATCGTTCCCTTCTTGGTGTTCTATTCGGTGGCCTTGGCACAACATCAACTGTTGATGCAGACGAAGTGTATGCCGGCAAAATAAAGTCTGCGGAAACTGAAGAACTCGCGATGATTCTTGAGCAGGCAGATCGTGTTGTCATTGTGCCAGGCTATGGTTTAGCCGTTGCTCAAGCCCAGCACGCAGTCAGGGAGCTTGCTGATGTCCTAGAAGCTCGAGGCACTTCCGTCGAATATGCAATCCACCCGGTAGCTGGCCGAATGCCGGGGCATATGAACGTGCTCCTTGCTGAGGCAGACATTCCCTACGAACAACTTCGTGAGATGGATGACATCAACCCCTCTTTTCCTGAAACCGATGTAGCAATCGTTATTGGTGCTAACGATGTCGTGAACCCTGCTGCTCGAAATGATCCCGACAGCCCTATTGCAGGCATGCCCATTCTCGATGTCGACAAAGCCCAGACGGTCATCGTCATTAAGCGATCGCTTTCACCTGGATTTGCGGGAATCCCAAATCCACTTTTCGCTGCTGACAATACATTGATGTACTTTGCTGATGGAAAAAAAGCATTGATCGAACTGACTGCTGCCGTCACAAGGGACTAGCCCCTACAGCACTGCCGACCAAAGAGAGTCTGACAGCAGCATGCCGGAACGCGTTAATTGAACATGTTCCCCGTCATCGTCTGCAAAGCCCGCAGCAACCCATTCTTGAATTGGCTTTTTTGCCAAATCATCAACTTGAAAGCCGCTTTGCTGAAAAAATGAAACACGGTCGACACCACGTCGTCGCCGAAGACCAAGCACAAGCCTTTCTCGTGCCGCTCCTTCTGGCGTCATCGCATCCACATCTCCAGTCACACCTTCGCCGGCGATAAGATTTTTAATCCAAGCACTTGTGCTTCTTATGTTCGTTATTCGATTTCGTCCGTCGAATCGCGCAGCTCCCGGACCAAAGGCTTCCCACGGCCGACAATCCCAATACGCTTCATTATGACGGCATATCATTTCTGGTTGAGCAAAGTTTGAAACTTCATACTGCTGATATCCTGAAGACGACAAGCGATCTATCGCCAATTCAAACATTTCATGTTCAATATCTTCAGCAACGGGCATAAGAGTTCCCCGCGCACGCTTCCCCCAAAAAGCAGTCCCTTGCTCCCACGTTAAGCAGTACACAGAGATATGCTGAGCACCGAGAGCGGTAATTGCCTCAATGTCTCGGCTAGCAGCATCAAGCGTCTGCTTCGGAGCAGCGATTATCAGATCAACACTCACAATAAGTCCCGAGTCCAATAAGAGTTGCATCACTCGCCTTACATCGTCCTCTCGATGATCTCGATCAAGCGTGCTCAAGGTCAGTGCGTTGAGTGACTGCACCCCAAGGCTGACGCGATTAATCCCACACTTGTGAAATGCCTCTATCGAAGCTTCCGAGATATCCAGTGGGTTTGCTTCAATCGTCACCTCAGCAGCGGATGCTGGACGTAAGACATCATGCAACACCTCGAATAAATGCTTTATCCCTTCCGGTCCTAAATGTGACGGGGTTCCACCTCCCAGGTAAAGCGTGTCCAATTCGATTGGCTGCGCGAGACGCTTCAACTCAACACCGAGGGCCGTGTAGTAATCTTCAAAGAGATCGTCCCGCCCTGCGACGAGCGTAAAATCACAATAGCCACAGCGATGGCGACAGAACGGCACATGAACGTAAGCGTGTCGAATATCACCTTTCACAACCACACCTGAAGGCGACCATCCAGTAAATCCGGGATTCTTTTTGAAAGAATACGTTGAATACGGTCATCCGTGTATCTCGTAGAATAGTGAGCCGCAATGATCACCTCATTCTGAAAGCGTTCACGACGAGCAAGAAAGTCTTCCAGATGCATGTGGCCGTATTTATGAATATTTTCACGACGGTGACTTTTCGCAACAAATGTCATCTCTGCGATAAGAATCATCGCCTCATACATTGCTGGACATCGATCCAGCCCATCAGGATTCGAGTCGCCTAAGTATCCAATGAGCGGGGTTCGCACCTCATTCGTGACATCGACACCCGATAGCCGTAGATCACGGATCTGATCCCCAGTAAACCCTTGGTATTCATTCTTGAGTTTGCGACGTCTATCCCAAACAACGTAGCCTACGCTTGGAAGCGTGTGGCACGTGCTCGACACAGTCACAACATGCTCACGAGAAAGCTCAATCTCTTCGCCTGGACAAGCAGGCAAAAGTGTACAAGGCAGTCGACCTTTATCGAGATCTTCCACAGCACGCAAAAGTCGCTCGATTCGCCCAATTGCCTTCTCTGGAACATAAATTGTAGGTGGGTCCATTTTCATCATGCGGCGGCGCGCAACATACACCGGCAGCGCCGCAATATGATCAAGGTGTGTATGGCTAATGAACCATGTGGACGTCGCCATAAAACCCCATGGCTGGCCACCGAGGTCAAAGCCGAGTTTTAGTTCAGGAACCCGCCAGTAACTCTGAACGGCTGCTCGAGAATAGCCTTCAATCGTTAGCCCTCTATGCGAGAATGAGCGAACAGGAGCATTTTCAATCATGGAAGCCCCTTTGATGTTGCTTCTATTGGCGAGCGATACTCCAACCAAATCTCATCAAACAGTCGCTCCTGTCGTGTAAGTAAGTTGCCACGACGAACAAGTTCTAGTGCGGCAAGAAAAATTCCTACTACGCGCATTCTTGGCATGTCGACATCGAAAAGTGATGTGAACGCGACTTTTCCTTTATTTTTAAGCATTCGTTCAATACTCTCGATATGCACTTCAATCGGTGTATCGTCTTGAATAATTTGCCGTGGTCTTCTTCGTTCCTGGCGTTCAAGAACACGCGTAAGGGCTCCCACAAGATCCCATACTTGCACATCGGCAAAATGAATTGTTGCTGGTGGTCCCTTTCGTGGCAACTCCTCAACATGGGAACGTATAAATCGGGCTTCCCATTCTCGTGCACGGTCTTCCAGCAGCACTGCCGCATCCCGAAACTGTTTGTACTCAAGTAATTTCTCAACGAGGTCTTCGCGAACGGGCTCAACTACCTCCTCTTGTTCTTCTGGACGAGGCACCAGAGCCCTTGCCTTAATTTCCAACAAGACGCTCGCCAACTCAACGAATTCCCCTACCTGATCTATCGCCAACTCCTCCAATATTTCAAGGTAGGCAATAAATTCCTCTGTCACCTTGGCAATAGGCACTTCGGTAACATCCACCTCATGCTTCTTCACAAGGTACAACAATAAGTCGAGTGGCCCAGCGAATACATCTAAGTCGACTTTGAAGGTCACGAACTTACTCCTCTCTGACAGTACGCCCACCAAGTTTGGTCACAGCATTTGAATGGTCTTATCTACCGGCAACACCACGTTTCCTAAGATTTAGTTACCATAATAGTAACGGTAGCTATGTTTTATTCTTCAACAAAGACCTATGCCTGAATACTCCAAACATTCTGACACGCTATGGGCTCCATGGAGATTGTCTTATATCAAGGGGAATGACGATACCGCGGTATTGCCAGATCCGGACAGGTGGCGTTCAGGTGCTGACAAAAGCTGTTTCCTCTGCCGCGCTGCGGCATTGCCTGAAAGCTATGACCGCGACATAGGTGTAGTAGCTCGAACTGACCAAAGCGTTGTAATTCTTAATCGATATCCGTACACGAACGGGCATCTCCTCATTGCTCCCCTTCAGCATCAGGCTACGCTGCCTGAGATTGATGCATCTGTGTTGCTCGACTTACAACAACTTCTTGCCATATGGTGCCAACGACTCACTCGTACATTAGAAGCACAAGGTTTCAATATCGGGCTTAATCTTGGTCAGGTCGCTGGCGCAGGTGTACCGGGCCATCTCCACTGGCATCTCGTACCTCGGTGGCCAGGTGATGTCAATTTTATGACAAGTGTTGCCGGAACGAGGGTGATACCACAGGCACTGGATGACCTATGGAACCAATTGAGATCTTGTACATGACGAATCAAACCAGAGAGGATGTAACTCGTTCTAGCACCATGCCGCTACTACCATTCAATTGGCAAATTCGTGAAGCAGCGATACTTGCCTCGCATGCAATGCATGCAATCGACTCTGCCGGCCGTGTGCATGCAGAAACTCCTCACCCATTCCGAAGCCCATATCAACGTGATCGGGATCGCATTGTGCATTCAGCCGCCTTTCGACGACTTGCTCATAAAACACAAGTTTTTACTGAATATCCTGGCGATTATCATCGAAGTAGACTCACTCATACACTTGAAGTCACAAGTATCGCTCGAACACTCGCGAGGTCTTTGGCGATTAATGAAGATCTTGCTGAAGCTCTTGCCCTGGCGCACGACATAGGGCACCCACCACTAGGCCATGCCGGAGAAGACACTCTTAACGAATTGCTTCAAAAAGACGGTGGGTTCAATCACAATCGCCAAGCACTCCGAATCATGACACTGCTTGAGCATCGATACCCGAGTTGTTCAGGCCTTAATCTTTCTCAAGAAATTCTTGATGCCCAATCGGTAAGAGCTAAACTCCCAACTGCTCCACCTCCGCTCCTTGAAACCCAAGTCGTTGATGCAGCAGATTCAATAGCTTACGACACTCATGATGCAGATGACGCCATTGAGTTGGGCTTTGTAAAGCTTGATGAATTACTTGAACTACCGCTGGTAGCAAAAGCCGCAGCCAACGTTGATTCTCAGCATGGAAAACTCGATCCACTACTATTACGTCGAGCAGTACTCCATGAACTCATTGAACTGCAAGTAGCCGGCCTGGTAACACAAACCTCGGCTCGCTTGCACACTCTGCAAAATCCTTCCGTTGAAAAAATTAAGGAAGTGTCCTCTGACGGAAACCGGATTGTCTCACATGACCTGACAATACAGCGTGGGAAAGAGGAACTAGAATCGTTCTTATTTCAACGCGTCTACCGAAGTGACCAAGTTATGAAAGTCAGGCGACAATCACAGCACACGATGCGTGACTTATTTTTTTGGTATTGTGAACATCCAAATACATTGCCTTCTGGCTATTTCCAGCGGTCTGAAACTCTCGGAGTGCCACGGAGCGTTGCTGATTACATCGCGGGCATGACTGACCGGTTTTTCAACCGGGACGCTGCCCATCGCTTGATAAAATAAGCTACTGTGTCAGAAAGTGCCTCAGATTTCCCTGTTAAGCGTTCTAATCACAAACTGGTGCGCCTCACCTTTTCTCACATGGTAATATTTGGTTAGCTGTGGCCATATCGAACGACCTGCCGGGAATTCGAT
This sequence comes from Planctomycetaceae bacterium, assembly GCA_002862165.1. Taxonomy (GTDB): domain Bacteria; phylum Planctomycetota; class Planctomycetia; order Pirellulales; family UBA1268; genus UBA1268. The sequence goes on along the minus strand of PKCL01000300.1, from coordinate 257 downwards.
ATTTTTTATCTCCGGCTCTGTTATTCATTCTCTTTTAAAGAAATACATTCAATGGCACTCATTTTCCTCCGCACGCTGTTCTGCATGGTCTCTCTTGGGATTGCCGTCTTGATTTTTAACTCTCCATCCATGAGGTCTGCACCAAACTGGGTGCCTTGGGTCGTCTTACTCGCAATGATTGGAATACCATTATCCGCAATACTGATTGACTTGTTTATCAAGAAGAAAGATTTGACGGTCATCACCTCAGTGTATTT
>PKCL01000255.1 GCA_002862165.1 Planctomycetaceae bacterium | reverse complement strand
ACAAAAGTAAAATTCATGGGTGAGTCAACACAGTCATCATCAACCATGTACTGTTCAAAAGGTGTGAGTGACCACATGACTTCGTACCCTGAAATATTTACTGAACTGGTTTCTGATCTTCTGAAAATAGCTCACCACGGGGAGATGGTTCACTGAGCCGTAACTCAGTGACCTTCAGGACTTCGCGTAGGTCCCGACCAACCCAAGGTAGTAACGACAGCCAGCGAAGGCGTCCCCACCGTGATCGATGACGATCAATAAATGCCCATTCACCAACAAACTCCCAGCCTTTTTTCCACGCCAGAAGCTCTCGCCCACTTCGTACTCCCCACCGGAGCTTTGCACGCGTTTTGTTTACAGCACCAACCTGTGACTCACGCCCCACGTAACGCGGTGATATTGATTGAAAAAGAACATGGGCATTTTCAAACCTCTGCGAAAGCTGAAGGAAAAGCTCTCGCACCTGAGCCTCCTCGCAGTAACAAAACAGCCCCTCAGCTATGACCATAACTGGCGCGTTTCGCGAAATGTCAATCGAATCTAGCCACTCGAAGTCGAAAGCAGAACAAGCCAGGTGCGTCACTCGATCGGTTGCCGGCAAAACTTGATCACGAATCGATATGACATCTGAGAAATCAAGATCGAACCAACGAATCAAACCGTTATCAACTCGCTGGAAACGCGCATCGAGGCCCGCCCCCAAGTTGAAGATGGTCGCGTGAGGATTATCTTGAATGAAGTGTTTCACACGTTCATCGAAAATTTCAGAACGTATTACGCAGTCGAGATAGACATACTTTGCTTCATCAAAACACGAAAAGTCGTAGTCAATTCCATCAATAATCCGAACAGCGTCCTCATCCCGAATGATTGCGTCTTCTCGATGCGTTTCGCACGCACGATAATAGAGTGGAATCAGGAGTGTCTCTTGCACATCTCCCAAATCCGGCTGTATCTGATTCACCGCAGTAGCCTCAACCATGTTTCACCTTCTACGCTCGTCTCGCATAGACCATCGGCTCAGCCGGTGACGCCGGACTTGCTTCAGTCACAATCTCAAAACCGTGCCCTCGAAGAAGAGATTCTACTTTTTCAAGTTGCTCCTTGCCTCGATGCACTTCAACCGTTACCTGCTGAATACGAGGCCAGTGTTCTTCAGCAATACCTGCGAGGATCCCATCCTCGATGCCCTCGGCATCTACCTTCAACAGGTCGACCTGACCAAGACCCTGCTCTTCAATCACATCTGAGACACTCAAGAGTGGACAGGTAACAGAAACACGTTCCGCATAAGCATTCATAACTCGGCGGGCAATTCTTTTCTGCAAAAACCGTGGGAGCAGACGAAATGCTGTCGCAACCACCCAATTCGAAGAAGTTGCTAGAGCATTAACCGTAAACTCCTCATTCCGTTCAAGTTGCTCAACAGAATCGTCTGGCTGGAACGTTGAACTGACAGTGAACTTCGGCATGAAGTAGAGAGTTGCTTCACCACGCTTCTCAGCAATCCCTGCATTGAACAACTTGACTTCATCAAGTTCAAAACGCTTCACATTTTTCTCAAGGATACTAAATGTTTCGGGCGCCGGCTCAAAGCAATAGACCTTTGCCCTCGACCCTTCCTGCTTTGCGAATAAAGCAAAGAGACCAATGTTAGCACCAATATCGATTACCGTATCGCCGTCACTGATTTCTATACCATGCCTCGCATAGACTTTGTCATCAAAGATTTCCTTGTAGATGATGTCTGTTTCACCAGGATTCATGCAATCGACGACAACACCGTCTGCGAGCCTGTGTTCTGTAGCTGCAACCATTTTTCACCCATTCTTTTTAATGTCTTTTTATATTGCGGCTCGCCCAATGGCACCGCCTCTTACAATCGCCATAGAATGGAGCACGTAACCCAGCACTCCAGCACCAAAGCCGATACCTAAAACTGCTGCCCAAAAACCTACTGAAGCGTCTGGTGCGTATTGATCGACACCAAACGTAATGCCAAGAACAATAAGAAAAGCGGGCAACCCTACCGCAAACCCATTGATCCAGGCCTGGCCGGCCCATTTTGTTCCTTCAACCAGAGCCGGCTCGACTACCCCTGCTCGCCTTTCCTTGACAGCATTGAACCAGCCAAAAAAAGTTGTCAGCGTGCAGAGAAGAAAACTCATTGGAAGGACTACAGATGCCACAGAGTGTGACCCTGTCAAAGGAACCAGATCCATACCTTTGAACACCCAGAACGGTATCGTTGCGTTCACCACGAGATTAATAAAAAAATCACGTGGGCCGGCTACCCGCCAAGCAAATTCCTTGACAGTCATTGGGTTCTTCTTTGAATGATCATGACCTACCGATTCCATATCAAATCTTTCTTTCACTTCAGTACTTAGACATGCACAGCCGCACCACCATCAACAGTAAGAACCTCACCCTGAACCATGTCTGCCATTGGGCTGGCTAAAAAAGCAACAGCGTTAGCGACATCATCAGCAGTGAGGTCCCGACCACCCGTCATTGTTTTTGCTTGTCTCTCAGCAAACATTCGTTCAGCATCAGGAAAACGCTTTGTGGAATCTGTCTCAACGAGTCCACTCTTTACAACATTTACATTGACGCCTCGATCACCGATCTCCAAGGCAAGGTGCCTCGCTATGCTTTCCACAGCTGCTTTACTTGTGCCAACAAGGCCATAACTAGGAAGTGCAATCTGCGAACCATGGCTGGATAGTGCTATGACTTTCGCCCGACCCTCTGATCGCTCAAGAAGTGGCATTGCCGCTTTGACGAGGTGCACAATCGCCATGACATTAAGATTCATCGTTGCTTCAAAATGACGTGAACTTGACTCCAAAAGCGGCCTGAACCCGCCGCTTGCCGCATTACTCACGATGACGTCAAGCCGACCAACTTTTTCACCAATGAAGTCCATCATCGACTGAATATCTTCTTCTTCCGACACGTCGGCTTTCACAATCCAAGCTCTCCTGCCACGCGCACAGATTTCTAGAGCGGTATCTTCTGCAGCTGATCGTGACGTGACATAGTTTGTCACCACATCAGCGCCCGCCTCAGCAAGCCGTATTGCACAGGCACGACCAATGCCTCGAGAACTTCCGGTAACAAGGGCCACACGCCCTTCAAGATTCAACATGTTTCGCTCCATTTCATGGCTGAGTCACGGCCAGTCGCGTATGTCACTGGGACCACCCCAGTTTGCTCAGCCGCGTGCCGCTGAAAGTGAAAAATTCGTTCTTCTCTCGCTGAAATTAATCCACCTTTAGGATGTGACACAGATTGCAAGCCAGCCTGTACACCCTCAAGAACTTGATTATCTTCTTCGAGCGCCTTCATAAAAAAACGTCGGCCCCAATTCTTAAGTAGCTCAGAGGTTGCCCAAGCCACTGGATTCCTTTTCTCACCACGAAGGAAAAAGAACTGCCAGTAATTCATTGATTGAACAGGGGTGATCGGAAGTATTGTCTGAATCCAATTAAACAATCCCATTCGAGCAATGACGCAATTCGGATAGATGATGATGTGCCGATATTCGGGATGTGGATTCACCCTCAAAATGCGGCTTATCGTGGCAACACCTCCCCGAAGATGACTATGCTCCGATTCGTTGCGTTCAGTGTATCCAGACCAGCTGTCATGCAGATCGTGGAAACAAACATCAGCGGATGGAAACGTACGGAATGTATTTTTATGTACTTCTTCGAGGTGGTAACTCTCGAGAATATTTTCGACGAGACCCTTCCAATTCGCTTTTACTATCTGTGGAGCAACAAGAAATCGCTCCCATTGACCACCAAACAGATCCCTGATGTAGTCGTAATGCGTTCCTAAGAATTCACGTAGCGATTGGCCTGCATTACTGAGTGAGACAAAAACAAGCTTGCCGACAACTTGCACGCGTCCGGAAAAATACAGGCGGTCACTTCTACTCTGTGAAGGTGTTGCTGCCATTCGGATACTTCGATGAGCTCCATTGATTTCATACGTTTTCCCGAACAGCTCAAATCGATAGCACTCTTTCCCCTGCGACAGATCATCTATATTTCCAACACAGTGCCACGCTGGCATCATGAGTTTTTGTACTTCACGCTCCAGCAAGCCCGGATCAGAATAATGCACCGGAGCCAAAATGTGTGGTAAGTGGGTGTCACTCTGAAACATGACATCCTCCTTCACAGGAAGATAAAAGAATCGGCGTCTCATCATGTTCTCGAACACCTGATCCCGACTGCCTCATTTTTTGTAAAACGAATTGCTGAAAGTGAAAAATGCGTTCCTCTCGAGCTGAAATCAGACCGCCACTTGGCTGGTCTTCGGCTGCCATTCCCGCCTGAACGCCAGGCATCACAACGCCATCTTCGCGCATCGCCTCTTTAAAGAACCTTCGTCCGTGTCTCCCAATAATAGCCGCAGCAAAACGAGCCCATGGCGTACGAGAATGTCCACGCAACTGGAATATCTGCCAGTAGTTCACAGATTTCCCTGGAGCAACTGGGAGTATTGTCTGCACCCAATTAAAAAGTGTCATTCGGGATGCAGCGAGGTTTGGATAACAAAATATATGGTGATATTCATGCTCTGCCTTGACGTCCATAAGTCGAGCAAAGAAATCCGCCTGCTGCTGAACACGCCTGTTCTCTTCAAGTGACTCTTCCGTATACGTCGTTACACGCTCAAAAAGCTCATGGTGACAGGCTTTGGCAGGAGCAAATTTCTTAAACGTATTTTTATGAACCTCCTCGAGATGATAGCCTTCGAGGACATTCTCAGCGAGCACCTTCCAGTTCGCGTCTACCTCTTGTGCAACAGTTAACAAGGGAGCCCAACGATCTGAGAAAAGATCTTCAAGATAAGACCGCTGGCCACCAAGCTGCTCATCTAAAGAAGTGGGCTTAGTCGCAAGGGAAACAAACACTAACTGCCCTACCAACTTAACGTGGTACCGGCGGAGCCCGAGTACCCCCGGTGCGAGTGGACGAAAACTCTTGGCATCGGGGATTCGTTTCGTATCACCCTCTCTGTCGTACTCCCAACCATGATACTGGCACTTCAGGAGTGGCATTGTGCCATCCGATTTTCCTGTGAGCAGGCAATGCCGATGAGAACAAACATTGAGATAACATCTGATCTCGCCTTGAGTTCGCCACAAAATAAGTGGGTGCCCAAGAAGCTGAAGCGTTTTGAAAGATCCTTCTTTGTTCACATCGTTTGTCTGGGCAACACAATGCCAGGCATCCTGAAAAAGAGATGTGTTCTCCCGACTGAAATGATCACATGACGTATATGCTTCAGCTGGAAGCATCTGAGGCAAATGGGTTTTTGATGCAAATGTCATGACGCAACAACCCCCGTGCCTTCAAGCACAAGTGCTTCAAATCCCTCTGCCGAAAGAATGGTCTCTCCCTTGGAATTCATCAAAATAAAATCAAATGTTGCTTTGTCTTCAATGCGACCTGTTTTGATAATCCGCTGTACACACACCTCACCAGGCACTGGCTGTTTCAAAAAGCGAAGGCGTCGTACGCCGCTTGGAATTGCAACGACATTTTGTGTATCAATCCATTCAAGCAGCCCGCACCCAAAGAAACATGCATCCAAGACAGCAGTTGAAAGGACCCAACCCCGGTGATTTCGATCGCCAGCGACTTCTGATACCTGACCAGCGACAATACGCATCCAGCCAACACCATCAATTCTTCTGACACCGGTTAATCGACGGAATAATGGACCGTGATAGATCACCTCCTCACGCTCTGCTGGATATTCAACATCGGCCCAATGAGTCGGCTGCCTTTCGTCACGCATCGCACTGGTCTCTATTTGTTGAGTACCACTACAAATAACCCGTCCTTTGACATGCAGTCGGTCTCGTTGCAGGACGGCTCCCTTCCTGTTTCGGAAATCACTGAGCACCTGCGCACTGAGTTCACCGGCACGTTTTGTTACCGACACACGAACAGCTTGCGGTTTGTCATGTACGAATTTCAGGCCTGAAACAATTTCAACGTTGTCAAACCCGTAGAACTCTCCGGATCCTTCACAGAGGCAGGCAGCCTCAGCGAGCATCTCGAGAGAAATCACAAAGGGGAGCAACGGCCGATCACGAAATCGGTGACCAACAAGAAATGGCTCTTTCGTTGGATCAAAAAGAGCATGCGCTAATACTTCTTGTCCGACCACAAGCTGGTCAACAGAGTCAATAAGCGGATAGACTTCACTGAGCGATTCTGGACGACTGGTAGTCGCAGGGTCAACTTCGGATCCAATGTGTTTTGTTGCAGCAAAGAGTGAATCGAGCCATCGCTGGTAACTACCATCTGTAAATACAACCTGTGCATCAGGAAGCCCTGCCGTCAATTCTTGCTCAAGATGACGCAAGCCTTGATCAACTGACATGAGCGACAATTTCATAATCTGGCGAGAAGCAAAACTTGACGCCCGCATCATCATCCCCACCTCATCCCACGGATGCCAGTGCACACCAACGGTTCGCAATCTCGGATGAATTGCTCGCCAATAGGCCATCATCCCACACTGCATACTCGATGCCATCGCGTAGTCAGCGTTTCCGTTTGTACCAAAGCAGCCCGCGATTGAGCCGGAGGCAATAAAGTATTTTAAAGGATCAACACGCGTTGCATTGAGGAGGGCAAAGGTTGCATCGAGCTTCGCTTCAACAGTTCTTTCCAGCGCTAGTCTCGACTTCTGCTCAAAGCGTGAACGATCAAAAGTACCTGCCCCCTGAATAATTCCTTCGATCGGGCCATCCGCTTCACGAATCTGTTGGAGCACTGCTTGAACTGCCTGTGAATCGGATGCGTTACAACAGTGGTAGGCCACCGGAAGCCCAGCCTGCTTGAACCTCCGAAGCGTTTCTTCAATTTCGATACTTCGCTCAATGGGCTCCCAGCTTTTTGCTGGAGACTGCCCATTTGACAAAGCCTGTTTTGCAATTGTTTTTTTGAGTGAATCTTTCTGATCCAGCGTCCATCCATCCTCTTGAAAAAGATCCTTACGGAGCGGTGTCGTCCCAACAAGATGCATGCGAACACCGAAACGTTCAGCAAGATGAAACGCCTGCCTCGATGTAATTCCTCGGCCTCCACCAATTGCGACCCATGCAGCCCCACGTTGTGGACCTGAGATCGCTGGCCGGGCAGAAACTTCATCAGCTTCAATCTTGAGCACTCGGCGTTTACCAAATACATCGAAACCAACATCGGCCACCTGCGGATCACCAGCTTCCTCCAGAAAGACACGTGCTGCTTTTTGTGGAGACATTGACGGCGCGGTATCAACAACGGCAACTTTTAAACCAGCCCAGTTCTTGGACGCCGCTTCAATGCGCATCGATCGCATCAGTCCAGCAACTGCAAATCCTTCAGGTATTCTTGGACACTCCCTCGTACCAAAGTCACCTCCGAGAGATACCCAGGCTGCAGCCGAGCCGAATGTTTGTTTTTTTGCATGGTAAGCGAACCATTTTTGCGCAATCAGAAATGTCTTCACAACACCTCGCTCACGGCGGTCAACCCATGCGCTAGGGCGACGAATGTCACTTCCCTCATATTCACGACCCGTGAGGAGAAGAAGATCTTTTGCACGACCATCTTTTAGAAGCGAATCGATTTTTAACAGAATCTGATCCCCATCGGATTCTGTCGAGATCTGATCAACCTGCACGCCCGCCTCTCGGAGAGAACGGACAACTGAGACAGCATCTTCACACTCTCCAACAACAAGGACTGGGCCAGACAAGCGCTGTGTACAGATAGATGCTCGAGGCGAATCACTCATTCGGAGAACATGCCTGCGAACTGCATTTGATGCTATCTCTTCAGACGGTGGCATATTAGGTCGAGTAGTGGGCTTTACCTGCGCTGAGTCAGGGCTATCGTTCGTCGAGTTTGCAGGGAGCCATAACGGATCTGGGTGTCGTAGCTTAAAATATCTCCAATCGGTGATGACAACTTCTGGCTCTGGGCACCCTGCTTGCATTTCTCGAAGCAAGTGCTCAACCCCTTCCGCGGGCGGCATAAACCGAAGTTTAAGAAGGGACTTGGAAAATTTTGATTCCGGACGAACTGCCATGCCGACGTCGTCCCACGAATGCCAGGCAATGACGACAGACGCAACTTCAGGGCGACGTTGCCTATACCAACGTACAAGCTTGGCAACACCCTCGTTTGCCATGCAGTAGTCCGTCTGTCCGACAGCACCGAATCGACCACTAATCGATCCGAAAACAATGAAGTTCCGCAAAGCATCTGATTTTGTCAATTCCATAAGATTCAATGCACCGTCGAGTTTTGCCCTCACAGTTCTTCGCACAAGCTCTGGCTTCTTTTTGGAGAAACGTGATGCCTTTTCAAAACCAGCTCCATGAATCACACCAACAATCGGTCCAGACTTTTTCCGGATTTGACTCAAGAGGGCTGATACTGCTTCCCGATCCCCCACGTCACATGCGTGGTATGTTGCCTCGATGCCCTCTGCTTTCAAAGATTCCAGCGTCGCATCGATCTCGATTGCTTTCTCAATACGTCCCCACGCATCGGCAGGCAACACTTTCTTGGCTAGTGCCTCTCGCATCACACTTTCACGGAGTTTTCTGAGAGCAATAGCATCAAGATTTTTCCACTCATCACGAACCGCAGGCACCGGACTCGAACCAACAAGATGAAGCACCGTGTTTGGATACCGACCAATACCTCGTGCGACTTGAGCAGTCACACCCCGCGCGCCTCCTGTGATAACCCAGCACCCATTCACATCGGCATTGGGCAAGTCATCAGGAAGCGGCTTGTTCGCAGGACGCACCGCAAACCGTTGCCCGGTCCGATAGACAATCTCTGGATTTTCTGTCGCACTACAGGCCTCATCAACCAAGGACTTGGCAACGGTGTCGCAATCATCCGTATTGTCAAAATCAACGACGACGGCATGGAACCCATTTTTGCGTTGGTCCCGTGACTCTGTATGGATTCCTTTTACGAGACCAACCAAGCCGCCCACCGCTGGGCGATTCACACCGTCTTCGAGTCCACCTGGGGTGCCCAGTTGTGTCGCAACAACAAGCGTAGCACCAGAAACGGATTGAGACTTTTCCTGACGGGAAAACCATTGCTGAATAAGCTCATACCTAGCGACCAATGCATCACTGCTCCTGCTCCACTGATGCCGGCCATCCAAAAGTGGCTCGTCGTCGAATGCATCGAGCATAAACAGATGTGACACATCGAGCGACTCATCCATAAGGAGCGAAGACACTTCGTCCAACGCAGAATCAGCGGCTCGGATGACATGAATTCCTTGCTCGTGCAACAGGCGAGCAACGGCAGCAGCAGCCTCGCTTTGTCCAACAACAATGGCACCGCCACGAAGCGACCTATTCTTTCGCTCCTTCTGCCACGGAACTAGATGAACTGAAAACCGGGTACAAACTCGATCTGATACATCTACAGGTGACTGATTGTTTTTTGATGTTCCTAAACTTGCATAATCCTCAACGGAGATAATAGCATTTCTACTACTCCTGTTTTCTGCCGTACTACACCGCGTCTCAGACTTGCCTTCTTTGAAAATTTGCTGTGCCTGAAAAAACTCTCGGCAGTCAATTTCTTGAAAATCAACCTGCTGGTTTTCCGGAGATCGAGACGCACATAACACACGACGAATTTTTGGATCGAAAACTACGCTTATTTGATTATCAACCCGCTGAACTGTATTCATGGTTGAATGCTTGACTTCTGACTGCCGAACAACGTCATACCGATCACGCAACATCATCGAAAATGCTTCTGGTGTCGCATTACACTGGGGAGCGTTAATAAGTTGCTCAAATCTTTTCAGACGTGACTCAGAATGCGGTGGTATCGACCCGGAGGCACGAAGCTGAAATGAGTGGTTTGCGATACAAAAGGAGCGTGGAATCTCTTCGACGACAACATCTGCAGGACTGTATTCGAGATGCACTGAACGGTCAGCATCTCCATCACTGATAATCATTGCCCAGCAGCCATCTCGCTGTGTTGCTTGGACAATGGCGATCGCCTCGTCGACACTCGTAGCCGTCGAAAGAATGCGATCGACAATTCCAGAATGCATCAGACCACGAACTCTCTTATTACCAAGAGGTTGATCAAGAAGCATAGAACTAGTCACCACGATACCGCATTCATTCATGCCGTTGATCCCGGACAACACTCCAGCAGCTGTAAACGCTACCGATGCGAGTTGTCCTGCTGGCTTCCTCAACTGAATGCAACGACGAATACTATCTCTCAAAACCAAGGCTGCTGGTAGATCTTCATTCGCGCCTTGGAGAAGTCTATGCGTACGAGTAACACTCGC
>PKCL01000075.1 GCA_002862165.1 Planctomycetaceae bacterium | reverse complement strand
GAAGAGGAAGAAGACGACGACGGCTGGACCGAACCTTTGGGCTACACGCATAGCGGTGGACCGGCCATGGTGGTTTATCGGTCCGAGGAAGTTGCCGCGGATCCGGAGTGGAAGGAAGAAATGAGAGTAAAAAGGCTCACTCGAGCTCAGGAGATCGGGTACGCTGACGGATACCATAGGGCCGGAGGCTCTACAGCCGCCAAGGTGCACGAGTCTGGGAAGCAGCAGTCTGCCGGCAAGGCTCTCAAGAAGCTGGAAGATCTGCCCCCGAAGTGCTTTAAAATAGTTCCGCGGGACAGCTCTGGGTTTCAATACCACACTCGTTGGCGAATGGGTTTGTCAACGCATGATATCATGCTCGATGGAGGATCTTCGGTAAATTCTACCACAGAGGAGTTGGTCTTGCAGTTGCTCAATGAAAATGCGGCAGCAGGGATCAGGCTCGATGACAAACGTCATCCAATCAAAGCGCTCGAAAGATGGAATCACCGAGAGAGTATCCGCGGCGTCGCTGGAGGCGTTACAGTGGAACTTCTGGGGTCAGTTGTGGTAAATGTCACAATGCTCGCAGCCGGTGCCGGCCCGTCGCCAGATGTTAACATCAGGTTTAAGATTTGCCAAGGGGGCAAAACTGACTGGGTTGGCTGGATTCTAGGAGCAAGGGCGCTGGACAGCCCGGCGAACGGTGGACTAGGGTTCATTCCCATGCAGGACGTTCACCATTTCTCTGGGCCAGGAGTACATTGTGAGAGATCGGAGTCGCCAGGGGGTGCAAAGCCGGACGCGTGCTACGCCATAACCGCTTCCTGCCTGGACGATCCGGACGAGTTCGAGAACGTTGGTCCGCAGGGTTTCGGCACGCGGCTCGACCCGTCCGATTCTCGCGACCATTCGTTCAAGAACGGAGTCTCCCTCGTCTACGATGGAGAGCACTGTGTGCTGGGGCCGGGCGAAGGTGCATGGGTACCAGTCGCGCCGGTGAGCCAAGTTCCCAGCAACATTACTAAATGTGTCCTGCCGTGCAGCGATTCGGAAATCGAAGCTGTACCGGGATTGTGGAACACGGACGCTTCAACCGCCGGAACAGTCTGCGTCGTCAACGTCACGGAAATTGATGTGGCGATCGTGCCGGGCGAAAAAGTAGCGGAAATCCACGAAGCAGCAATTCAGACACGGGTCTGCCAATGCTGCGGCAACATAGACACGGATGCTTGGCTGGTGGATGAAAAGCTTGCCAAGTGCACAGGTTGCGGAAACACGCTCGTTGGATTCATTACCAACTGCAAGCAGTGCGGAGCAACAGAGGAGGAGTGCTGCGTGCTGAGCTACGCTGGGTGTGACCAGTGTAAGCCAGAACGCCTTCTAAAGGGAAAGGTCCGAAAGGGGCCCGCAGCACAGGTCCTAGCCAGTGCGGCTGTGACCCAGGATGACGGCAAAAAGAGCACGGAGCATCCTGTCTTCCATATCGTCGAAGAGCCTGGTGGAATCAAGTATCTCACGGAGTGTGAAGTTCCCACCGAGGAGTACAACGACGCCAGAGTTGCAGATTTAGTCGCGCGACACCCGAAGCTTTCGGCCGGAGTCGCGGAGCATATCGCAGCTCTGGAGCCATTTCTGGATGTTTCAATCCTAGCTGGTTTCAGCTATGGGGTTAGCAAAGCGCATATCTTTGCTATAGAGGCCGTTTTGCTTGGGCACAAAGTGAACCGCGAAGGTTCTGCCCATGACGGAGAAAAGACGCAAGCCATTGTCGACTTCGCGCCGCTCAAAGATGCGACCCAAGTCAGGCAGTTTATTGGATGCACCAACTGGGTGAGGCGGTACCTCGCCCCAGCGTATGCGACCGCGGCGAAGATTCTTGGAGAATACATGAAGCCGAAAGCGGAGTTTCCCCCGGAAGGCCTGGGTGCTGGAACGTCCGAAGGTTGCAAGGCAGTTAAGGCCATAAAGCTGATGTGCAAACACGCCATCCAGCTGTCTACGCTCGATGAGGCTAGCGCGATCGATGGCAGCAGACCGCTTGAGCAAATAGCTGATGCATGTGGGATCGCTTGGGGAGCGACGCACGTGCAGATGACAGCAGACCTCACAGGGTTTAAAGTCTTGGCCATGGTTGGGAAAGGATTTACGCCTCCGCAACAGGCATGGCCCGCCATAACGCTTGAAGGCTATGCGCAGCTAGAAGGAAAAAGGGCTCAGAAAAAGATTCTGGGGCCCATGAGGTCTCTGTGTTGGACGGATCACGCCAACATGACAAAGCAACAGGCTATCGAGCTTGTTAACATCGACATCAAGCTCCTTCGGTGGATATCGGAGATTGTCTCTGATGGCTCAGAGGTACGGTCTTTAGCAGGCAGGTCAGCACGACTGGGCGATGGTACGTCCCGCAACCCGGCTGATCGAGAGGCGCTGCTGGAACAACGGAGCAAAGACATCGAGGGCATGATCGGACAAGTCCGGGGTTTCACTTTGGATGGATTCCTTAGCGACTACGAGGAGCCGAATACAGCGGTTCCATGGGGAGTTGGCGATGACGCATGGGTTTCTGGAAAGCCTACTGATACGGGTCCGCAGGGTTTCGGCACGCGGCTCGACCCGTCCGATTCCCGCGACCCCAGTACCAAGTTTGGGTTGATTCTGGCAGCGGAAGGAGTTCAGGAAACGCTGAAGATACTCTACGTGCCGGATTACGTGCCCATGGAGCAGCGGTTGACCATGACCGGTAGGTTGCACAATGAGTTGAGCCGCATGTTGCCGGGGCACAACATTCATTTAGCAATCGCAGAAGGACCGTTTGAGGATGACGATGGGGTTGGAGCTCACTTTGAAGCTGCGGCCTTGCATCCAAACAAAGGGCCAGAGAAACAGATTGCATCGTTGAAGGTTGATTTGCATGTATCGGTCGCGAAGCTCGCTAGGAGCGCGGCTATGCACCAACCAAGGATCATATTCGGCGAAGGGCAAGGTGCTGTTGTGGCCATTGCCTATGGGAGCGCGGGATGCCTAGAGGAGGTGTTCGCGACGCGCAACTTTCAGCCAGCCGAATTGCCCGAGGTAAATCAAGCCTGGGGAAACGTAGCAGCCATCATCGTCTATGCACCTCGCCTTTCAAAGCGGGGCTTACAGTGCGATAAGTTACAGGCTGCTGCAGCTTCGCTTTTTGCAGATTACCCGGTGCCGCCGAGACGGACGTTGAGCTGGGTCGATCAGAAAGTGACGCATTACAACGATACAAAAGCCTTCTTAAAAGCCGTCAAAGTTGAACTGGTTACAAGCTTAGGCGCAGTACCTTTCGCAGGGTTGCTGAAGGTACCGGCAGATCTCATGTGGGAGCACTCTGGTAGATGCCCCTGTGGGAAGCGATGCTTCTTGTTTGGGCAGTGTCCGAAATGCATGCGCGAGGAACTGTCAAACCAGAAGAAGGAAGAATCAGCAGAAGTTGAGGACGAAGGACCAGTGCCACCTGACACTCAGCAGGAGGTCGGCACGCGGCTTGACCCGTCCGACAGCTCCGCGGGTGGTCAGAGGGCTACGTACAAAGCATATGCACAGCCGATTCGAAGAGGTCCTGTGATGCAGTATGTTCACTTCCTCACCGCGATGATGATTTGGAGTTTAGTTGAGTCTCAGGAGCTCGGTCCAGGAACGCAGGTCCTGGTGCAGGATTGGAAACCTGGGTCGAACTTCCGTTTGCCGTGCAAGCCGAAGGCGCCACAAAGGCTCGAGGACTTGCCGTATAGAATGAGCTTCGTAGTGGAATGTCTGGGCGATGTGTTGGTCTTGCAAAACTGCGTGGAAGCGAAGTTCGAAAAGGACCATGTCGTTCCAAAGACAAGATGGTACCAGGAGCCGCACAAGCTCTTGGGCAGATGGGAGCCCACGGAGTCTAGCGACTTCTTAGACGCGAAATTGAAAGAAAGTTCTTCCATGCGCGTTGTCCATGCGAGTGAAATGGGGCCAGTAAAAAGGTTCGTGCAATATGTCATGATGCCGATAGTCGGACTTCTCAAGAAGTGGCCTGAGGGCGATGCTAAGCAGTGGCAACGTACCTTAGTCGACGACATCAAGGAGCCCCCTCACAAGCAAGTCCAACGGGATCTTCGGGATGTCAGAAACGAGGAGTGTATTGTGGTTGTGTTTGGGCGAAACAGCGGAAGCATGCGGTGGAACGTGATCTACAGCGACAGGTTTCATCGCTTCAAGAGCGGAATGTCAGGACCCGAAGCCACGCAGGCAAAAGGTAAAGTAATCATGACGCACTGTTTCATCGTGTGGGGCTTGGATGCTCACGCGCCCAGAAAAGTCGTCACTATCTTCAACCAGCGATGGATGGTGCTAGCTGAGGCCAGCAGGGTTTCGGCACGTGGCACGACCCGTCCGACTCCCGCGGCCGCATCAGGCTCCACAGATGATAAGTTTGAGGGCCCGGTGCCCAACACAAAGTATGTTGATCGTGGTTCGGAGTTCATTGTCGAAGGCGACGATATCGAACCGACAGCAGAAGGCCTGAGGTATTACACCAAGAACGCGGATAAGCGGAAGGAAATCGCCGAAGAAGCTCGCGCAGATATTGGGGAAAGTGACTTCAAGCCTGCAGAGTCAGACGCTCTGAGAGTCCAATGGATATCAGCGCAGCGGGCTGATAAATCGCTGGTGCGCATGTTCAATGCCAAGGAACTTGCGCCTGGATACAGGATAGGAAGGCATGGTCTTCTCGAGCGAGAAGTTAGCTTGCCTTCCCCTGCCAAGTCTGGTTGGGTCCCGATTGTCCCGGATGGCATGGCGACCGCCAACCTGACATGGAAACGATGGTTGTTTCAGCAGTTTCATGTAGGTATCTTAGGAGCGCATCGGAATGCGGAAAAGACTTACAATTTGATGCTGAGGCAAGTGTGGTGGCCCACAATGAAACAGGATGTCACCAAGTGGTGGGAGAGCTGTCTTACCTGCATACGGTTTCGAAAGATGCCGCAGAAACAGGAGGCAGTGCCTGTTGTGCCCACTAACAGAGATTGTTGGGAAGAAGTTATGATAGACTTGGAAGGCCCTAACAGTCCAGCGGATAAAGCAGGATGCAAGTACACCATGACTTACATCTGTTGTTTGTGCCACGCGCTACTCATTGAGAGTAGCCCGAAATGCAATGGAACGGAAGTACGGAGAATGTTCGCCAATTGCATCTTCAGGAGCGGCACTATTCCCACTTTAGTGAGAAGTGACCGAGGACCGGAGCTCAAAAACGCTCTGATGGCCGAGTATGCTTCGCTACTGGGAATTGGACATCGGTTTGGAACACCATGGAGACCGATGGAACAAGGACTCGTTGAGTCCAGGCATATCGAAACGCAAAAGATTATGGGTATGCTGGTGAAAGACGTGATGCAGTGTTTTCCGAACGAGGTTGGGGAACTCTTGCACGTGGTCGAGTTCATCGTCTACAACACGCCAGGGCCTCACGGCCTTACACCCAGGGATATTGACAGAAGATGGTCGCTGGCTACGCCTTTGGAAAAAGAACTGCAGCCGTTTACTGTGGCACAGTTCGAGCCTGTGACCGAGTATGCCAAGGGTCTCTTCAAAAGATACAGAGAAGTCAAAGTAAGAGTCCAAGGTTTTCTTCAGGAGTCAAGCCAGAAGCGAGCAGACCTAGCTAACAGGCACAGAAGGTCTAAAGGAGTCCAAGTCGGAGATGAGGTGGTGCTTAGAGATCCGAGACAGCGTAAGGCTGGAGGGCGGAGTCCATATAGGCAACCTTACACCGACCCGGCTCTCATCACCGAAATTCACGGAAACAAATGCACGCTTCGCAAAAAGGACGGGACCACAGTCGAGCACATTCATCTCGAGGATGTCATGAAGGTCCCGGAAAACGCCAGAAATCTGGAAAAAGACCACATCCAGTTCGATGAACCGGATAGCGTCGACGTTGAAGACATGGATGAGAGAAGATCGCCAGGCATGATGTTAGAAGACCGAGGTAAAAAGGTCGCGGAACAAGCAAAAGCTCTCGCGGAAGAAGGTATGTCACCAGGAAAGATTCACAAGATCCACCCTGGAAATTACGTGGTATATAAAGTCGAAGGGAAACGCAAGATCGTTTCCGTCGGGCAGGTTACAGCAGTGTCTGCAGCCGAAGCCACAGTCGTAGTACATCGACACAAACCCGTAACGGATCACCATCTGCGATTGTACTGGAGGCCGCTGTACGTTGAGGAAGGTCAGGAAGTTCTCGGTAGCGGAGCTACCCCTGCCAAAGAGACAGTGCCCATAAACCGCATCCTATTTCCGGTCCAGATCCACGATGGAGTGCTTGGGCACGCCGCGGCTCGCAGATTGGATCAAAGCGGATACAGGTATGATTCAGAAGCCGTAGGTAGCGTTGATGCCGCTGGCGCGAGCTACACGTTATCAGAAAGATCGGCGACGGACGAAAGTATGTGCCAAATGGTCGAAAAGTTCTGCGGAGCTGGCAAAGGAGCGATCAGGGTCTCTCAAGAAGCTGTCGGTGCTAGCAGCCACCCGGTTGTGTTCAGCAATAGCACTGAGCTTCAGAAGTGGCTGCGACTGGGAGTAGTCGACTTCGCTGAAATATTCAAAGGACACGGTGAGCTCACAGTTCGAGTTGGTGAGGCAGGCTGTTCAGCATCGGATGGGTTCGACGTTCAGTACGTGACCTACGATCGGTGCTGGTTCTTGGAAACGGAAGACGATCAGAACGATTGTGCGTTCTTGATAGTCTACTGCCTGCAACCTAAGGTGATTCACTGCGGGACCCCATGCACAAAAATGTGTCTGCTCGGTTCGCGCAGCGTCGATGATACCACCCACAAGCTGAACGAGTTTACCCGAAAAGTAGCTGAGCATCAGCACGAGCGAAAGAGAGGAGTTTCTATCGAAAACCCCAAAGGAAGTCTCCTGTTCCAACAGCCCGCGTTCGTTAAAACCTTCGGCACGCTGCTGGAACCCAAGCCAGGTTGGAGATTCTACCGTTCGGAGGGATGCCAGTTCCATGTTCGCTATCCTGGAGCTGGTGCTCTGGGTCAGCCAATAAACAAACCTGTTGTATGGTTAGCCAATTTCGACTTGTCTGCGCTTGAGCTGCGTTGTAAAAACTCTTCAGCTCTCGTGGACTGCACGCACGAGCATGCTCATGCTCGGGGTACGATGCGCGTCGAAGGAGAAGGCACTCAACGAGTAGCCCAGTACACTGGCCGATACAATGCCGTGCAGGGCTCAGTGTACGCAAAGGCCTGTGAAAGATTCTGCGCGGAATGTTCGCGCCGAACTCACGAAGACGATACCGCTTCGGAATTGCAAAAGCTCGCTGATAAGTCACCTGTTGCTACAGGAAGAGGCAATGCGGAAAAGTACAAAGCCAGCGGAGTGAAGCAATTCTTGCTCAAGGGAAACGACGAATGCGTCGATCTCGATGGCGTCGAGCATCGCGCAAGCCCTCTGCAGGATTTCGGCACGTGGCTCGACCCGTCCGAACGTTCCGCGGGGGTTCGCATGCACAAGCCTGTGGACCAGTTCCATAAGGTAGCCACGCCAGAGGATCAGGCTAAGGAGATCGATCCGCAGGATATCTCCAGGAGCGCCGAAGCGGAAGCTCTTGCAAAGAAGGAAGAAGCGATCCACGAAAGCAACGTGAAGTTAGCTGACGCCTATTGGTCCAAAAAGGCTAAAGAAAAGGACTGGGATTGCGTTAAGCCGGATCTGTCTGTGTACAAGTACTGCGGCAAGGACATCAAAACGGATCCCAGGCGCACCGAAGAGTACAGGGACAAAGTAGTCGAAGGTTTGGGCTTCAAAGTTGGTGAAGCCAGACCAGGGCTCACGCAGCACGATGTTGCGGCGATCATAGAAGTGCTAAGGCGCAAGGCTGGAGCATTCTGGATCGAGGGTGAGCCGCGCACGGCTCTCAAGTACATTCTTCACGATACTATTCCTACAGGTCCGCCCTGCAGGACCCCTCCACACCGCTTAAAGGGTGAAGAGGCGGATTGGGTTGACGAGCAACTTCAAAAAGATGTCATCACCGGACAGCTTGTCAGGGGCAATAGCGAATGGGCTAGCCCGCCGTTCTCCACCAAGGACTTTGCCGAACACCGACGCCAGCGCAAGCGCCGTTTGGTCGTAGACTACAGGCGAGTTAACGCGCGAATACTGCGGGCGGTGTACTTTGTGCGGAGTGCCGACGGAGTCGTGAATGAAGTTGCGGGAAGCATGTTCATGACCCTTGTGGACGCTTGCAAAGGATTTAACCAAATAGCAAACACCAGGAGAGCCAGGGAGATGTTAGCCATCCTCGCACGGAGCGGGCAATATCTCCCGGTCTGCCTGACGTTCGGGCCCACCAACGGCCCGGAAGACTTCGCGTTCGCTACGGACCGAGTCTTCGCCCCAGGTCGGGGCCGAAAGATGCGTTTCTGCACCAATTGGCAGATTTACGCAGACGACATCACCATCCGAAGTGGTCGATGGGTTGACGGTACTTACTACACCGATGAGGAAAGAGTCATTTCTCTTGCCAAAGCCAAAGAAAAGCGAGAAGTGTCGCAAGTTGACTTGGAAGGTGCTTTCCGGAGCTTGGGTTTTAACCCCTCGCCTCTCGGTGCGGACAAAGAGGGAAAAGCGGGCAAGCCGAAGCGAAGGCCCCGCACAAAAGGGGAACTCAATGACGATGGTCTTGGGAAAGAAGCTGCGGCGGATCACTCGCCGTACGCTCACTTGTGTGTGTCAAGTGTTTTTGTTGTGTTGTGTCCTATCATCCTTGTTTGGGTTACACTTGCGATCTGTGAACAAAAAGCCAAAAGTCGGGAAACATATTTCAAAGGTCGAACATGTAAAACCCAAGGGCGATTAGGGCGTATATGTATTCTCCTATTATCCCTGCTTTCCGTGTGCATTGCTGCTCAAGCCGAGCCAGTGCACAACACCTTCTGCGACGCGAACATCACAGAGGTTAACTCTTCTGGGACTGACTTGATTGGACACGAGCTTGATCCCAGCAGGGTTTCGGCACGTGTCTCGAACCGTCCGATTCCCGCGGGTGACTTCTTTGTTGCGTCGTCCTACTTGAGCGAAGCGATGCCCAGTGCACCGCAGCAAAACAGGCGAGGGCAGTCTACAGGCTGCACGAGCCAGAACCGCGGCCGTCGGAGTAGTCGAGGAAATACACACGGTACTCGTAATTACTTCATTTCCGGACGGTACGCCCGCGAGTACCTTAGCGAAGAAGCGTACGGATTCTTACGCCGAAATACTCACAAATGGCGGATTGATAAATGGCCACGCCATAGATGCATCTCTTGGATGATGATTCTGGCTGCCCGCCACAACAGGACAGGGCAATGGTCAGAAGACAGCGGCTCGGACGGAGGCCGCGGGAGTATGCAGGAGGAGCGCGAAGTTGCGATTGCGCCGGATGGTCACATCAATTGGCAAGATTTCCTACGTCTGCGGGGTAGCGAATACCTCGGGATTACACGAGCGGATCTTGAGGCTGTCGTCATGCAAGATGAAAGAGAAGCGGCATGGAAGGGTAAGCAGCGGTTTTGTGGTCGCTGGCACCAGGGTCGCCTCATCTCCTTTGCGGCGCAGCAGGGACACACGTCGAGAGCCAGTAGGCGCATTGATATGGACTTGCGTCTCTTGAGGCTCGACGACGTAGGTGACATGAGGATTCCGCCACTTTTGTACCACGGGACAAGCCGAGACAAGGTATCGAGCATATTCCACTATGGAATTGTCGCCGGAGGTAAGTACGGAGACAGAACTCACGTGCACATGGTTGGTAAGATCAATGGCACAAAAGATGTCTCTGGAGTGCGGTCAGATGCTGATACAATCATCGTTATCGACGGTGAAGCAGTACGCAATGACCGGCTCACAGCAAAGTACATGTCAGGGAATCAAGTGATTCTGATGGAGCATGTGCGAAGGGAGTTTCTCTTGCACTCGATCAAGCGCAACACCGGAGAGGTCGTTCATATGCCTAAGGAGGATGGCCGCGGAAATGTGATCGGTGGAAGAAAAGTCCAGGAGACGGTTATCTCTGGAGCCGAAGCTCAGAAGCTCATGAAGCTTTCGGACAGCTCGGGCCCCTGGAGAAACCACCGTCCTCGTGTTCAAGACGATGGAGATTACGACCCAGCGGCTCGAGGTTCGAACGACCCGGCGCCAAGGGACGAAGAGATACAAGGCAGTGGAACTGGCGATATTCCGGGATTTGAGATGTCGGAGAAAGAGTACCATGAGGCCCTAGCAGCGCAAGTGTGGGCCGATGAGGCGAAAGGGGATCAAGTGGAGTCGCGGTCGCAGGGTTTCGGCACGCGGCTCGACCCGTCCGGTTCCCGCGCCGCTAGCTCCGCAAGATCCGCCTCTCGAAAGTGTCGACCAGAACGTTGCTTGC
>PKCL01000279.1 GCA_002862165.1 Planctomycetaceae bacterium | reverse complement strand
GAACCTCTATTAGTGATGAGCAATTAGGTCAATTCATTACACTCAAATTACGAATGATTGACCTACGGAATACGAATATCACTGATGATGGGCTCGTTCATCTCGCCAAGATGAAAAGTCTCATTGATATACAACTTGAAAAAAGCAAAGTTACTGACATCGGCATACAACAACTTGCTGGGCTTAGTCTGAAAAGTTTTAATGCCAATTACTGTACGAGTATCAGCAATCGTTCCCTGGCTGTTCTTGCTGCAATGCCCTCAATGGAGCAGATTCAGCTTGATTACACAAAAATTAATGACACTGGTATGGCTGTGCTTGCCACAGCAAGCAAATTGACTCGCCTCCGTATTCGTGGAGTTGATGTTACTGGTGCCGGGCTTGCTCATATTGCACAACTAAAAAACCTTAGTCGTCTTAATCTTCGTGACACATCACTCGATGACGCCGGCCTCGCAGTCATTGCCGCTTTACCTGCCATCGATTGGCTCGATATCAGTGAATGTCGTCTTGCCACACCTGTGGGCTTAGAACAACTAGGAAAGGCATCTACGCTTACCTACATCGATCTGTGGGAAACGAAAACAAATGATGACGTACTTGCAACGTTCGGTGGATTAACAAAACTAAAAGTTTTAAATCTCAAAGCAACATATGTAACCGACAATTCATTGCCAATACTATTGAAATTAAACCAACTTACCGAACTGAACGTTGCTGGGACCCAATTGACTGACACTAGTTTTCTTGCTCTTGGGAAAATACCGTCCCTTAAAAAACTGAATGTTGCAAATACTGATATCGGATTCGATACTATTGATACATTGACTGAATCACGGAACGACCTCAAAGTCATCGAGTTTGAGAACTAGTTGATCGGTAAAGTGCTACTTCTAGTGATCTCTAGCAGCTAGATTGTGTCTCAGAATGGCCTTCATCGTGCCTTCAAATTTTTCTGGTTACGGCAACGTACAGAGCAATAACGAACATTCTCCCAGCACCTTTCCCATTTTTTTCGCCAAGAAAATGGACGCCCGCACGTCGCACATGTTTTCTTTAAATGTGCACGGTTCATGCTAATGAAACTGCCTCTCTAGTCATAAGCAAATGGTAGCAAAGCCTGTTTCTCTGCAGTATCAGAATCTCTTCGTTGATCCACAACCTGTTTTTTCCGTAAATATTTTCGCTCTTGATCTTGTCTCATTGCGCCACGACGATCACGACGACTACCATGACGCACCGCTACGGCACATGCTGCATTACGTGCTTTTTTATCCTGACGCAACTCAGTAAATCGAGACTTTGCTTGTCTCAAAGCGAGTGTATGGTCGACAATCGGTTTCGGATAAAGCGAACCAATTGTACAGTCAGATGATTGCTGAATATGAGCAGGCATCATCCATGGTGTGTGAATAAACACGTTGGGTACAGATACCAATTCAGGAATCCATTTACGTATAAAGGTTCCCTGGGGATCTTGCTCTTTTGCCTGCTTCGTTGGATTGTAAATACGTAGCGTATTTATCCCTGTCGTACCGCTCTGCATCTGCATCTGAGACCAATGGATACCTGGCTCGAAATCGAGAAAGCTTTTTGCAAGATGAATCCCGGGGTCTCGCCAATGAAGCCAAAGAGAATAGCTCGCGAACGATACGACTAACGCTCGCATTCGAAAAGGTAACCAGCCAGTCTTGTTCAGACTACGCATACAGGCATCGACGAGCGGATATCCTGTACAGCCACTTTTCCATGCCTGAAAATGCCTGTCTGAAAAGTCATTCTCACGAAGCCCATTCGCTGCGGACCACATGTTTCTATGTTCTATGGCTGGCTCATCTTCAAGTTTCTGTATGAAATGACAATGCCAGTGTAATCGTGACTGCATTGATTGAATACTTTTTTGCCATCTTCGAAATTGCTTTTGAATCGATTGATTTTTTTCTGTCATTGCAAAACCTTTGACTTCAGAGCGTCTCTGCTCTGTTGCCTGCCAGACTCGTCGAATTGAAATTGTCCCAAAGGCAAGATGTGCTGATAGTCGAGAACAGGAAGATGGTGCTGTAACAGGTGATGAGATACCACCCGCATAGAACTGACCACGTCGCTCAACAAAATGTTGAAGGATCTCTCCAGCGGCATGTTCACCACCAGTCTGGCAATCAGACTGGGTTTCTTGATGACCAAGATCAGCCGGCTCAAGAAAACCTAAAGATGGTAACTGCAACACCACCTTATTTCCATGACTCCTGTGTAGTGGATGAACAACCGCTTGAGGCTGGTCCATTCGCGATTCCCAATAACTATTCCAACCATCTCGAGAATTTAAACGTCGCACGACCCCGTTCTGGGAAAACTCCATAAATTTGACACCAACGGTCCGTGCCCAACAACGAACTTGCCGATCCCGAGCATAGCTGACCGCTGTCCCGGTCTCTTCGTGTGCAAAAAGCTTTTGAAATCCTGTTTCTTTTCGCAGCTGTTCAAGAATAACAGCTGCATTTCCTTGTCTTGTGATCAGTCGAATCTTTAGTTTTTGCAACGACTTTTCAAGATCGATCAGGCATTCTCTTTGAAACGTAAGGTGCCTCGAATGCATCTCAGGCTGGCGGAGAATCTCTGGCTCATAAATAAAAACACAAAAAACAGCACCACCCTGAGCCTGCTCTATGGCGGCAGCCAGCGCTGCATGATCCACTACACGAAGATCTCGCTTCAGCCAAACACAGAGAGGTGGAAAACGTTGGGACACGAAAAATCCATATGTTTATATTCAAACATAACATTCTAGGCTTCTTACGAACCTTCGTCTTCTCCTCCTTTCGGACTGAAGGATCGGTATGAATCGATTTTTCTATTCCTCTCGCCGGTACTTTTTTTAAAAAACAGTGTACTTGTCAGTACCTATGAGAACTTCGTATTCTGCCCAACGGGGATTCGCTTCTTCCTACGGAAAATTGTCATGTCACCCCTTTTTTTTAAACTTTTTCTCTTTTTTACTTTTCTCTTCCTCACTGGGCACAACATAGTAGCCCTTGCGCAGGTTCCTGAGCCCGCTAGTGCGAATGTGGAAACCGATAAAAAAGATTTAAATAAAGAGGCAGCAGAGTCTTTTACCGCAAGTATTGACTCACAGTTTGGAATCATCGTGGAGAACATGGCTAATGTTCTCTTTTGGGAACCAGTAAAAGCTGTCCCAATTCCACTGATTGTCATCATCCTTCTCTGTGGATCTGTCTTTTTCACGATCTATCACAAATGGCTCAATATTCGAGGCTTTAAACATGCCATTGATATAACCCGCGGTCGCTATGACAACCCAAACGACCCTGGAGAGATCTCACATTTCCAGGCTCTTACATCAGCCCTCTCTGCCACAGTTGGACTTGGTAATATCGCTGGAGTTGCTGTTGCCATTCAAACTGGAGGACCTGGTGCAGTCGTCTGGATGGTGCTTATTGGCCTTTTCGGTATGACTGCCAAATTCAATGAGTGCACTCTGGCAATGGTCTATCGAAAAGTTCGTCCCGATGGCACCGTCGATGGTGGACCGATGCACTACCTTGAAATTGGTCTGCAAGAACGTGGGTTTCCGTTTGCTATAGCAAAGTGCTTTGGTCTGGTCTTCGCTATTTTCTGCATTGGGGGATCCTTCGGTGGTGGCAATATGTTTCAGGCAAACCAAGCCACTTCAGCTGTCCGTGGAATGATTGGTGATAGGCCTGGACTCGATTGGTTTTTTGGTTGTTTGCTGGCTTTTCTTGTTGGTCTCGTCATCATCGGGGGAATCAAGCGGATTGGTCAGGTAACTGAGAAAATCATTCCACTTATGTGTGGCATCTATGTACTGGCTGGAATCATTATTCTCATCCTTCATGCAAACCAAATTCCCGAAGCCGCTGTGCTGATTGTTCGATCCTGCGTGTCACCCGAGGCAGCCTACGGTGGGTTTATCGGCGTCCTTGTACAAGGTATTCGTCGTGCAGTTTTTTCCAATGAAGCCGGGGTAGGATCAGCGGCTATTGCCCACGCTGCCGCAAAAACTGATGAACCTGTTCGTGAAGGTATGGTGGCTATGCTTGGACCATTCATTGATACAGTTGTTATCTGCACAATGACAGCCCTAGTCGTCATTGTCAGTGGGGCTTACAACACACCAGAAGCTGGACAGGGTGTTGAAATGACACGCTGGGCGTTCTCTGAAACACTTAGCTGGTTTCCAACGGTGCTCAACATATCTGTTTTTCTCTTCGCCTATTCAACAATGATTAGCTGGTCTTACTACGGAGAAAAAGCTTGGCAGTACATTTTCGGTACAACTAAAAAAGCAATCATTATGTATCGAATTCTTTTCCTTGGTTTTATTGTTCTTGGAGCTGTTGCATCCTTGGAAAATGTGATCACATTCTCGGACCTCATGATTTTATCAATGGCTTTTCCAAACATTATTGGGGGTGTCATTTTAGCCCCACGTGTCAAAGTGCTGTTGCAAGACTATTGGCGTCGCTACAAAGCAAATGAATTTACCGTATATGAGTAACTCATCTAAAAAGGTGTACTATGGCACTTCATGCTTCCACAGTTGTTGTACCAATCGATTTTTCAAGTGCCTCAGCTAGTGCTATTAATACCGCACTTGAGATCGTTGAAAATCCATCCCAACTGTATCTCATCCACGTTATGTTGCCGTTGGAAACAATGTCGCCTGGTGTTTTACTTGGGGATGTTACTGATGTCTCTCGAACGGAAAAAGTAACAACTGCCCTCAAAAATCTGGCAGAAATTCACAAAGCAGAAGATGCTCATCTTGCCGTAACCATTGGAACACCGGGCCTTGAAATTGCTGATTACGCAAAGCGTGAAAAAGCTGATCTCATCATCATTCCATCTCACGGATACCATGGACTCAAGCGACTTTTTCTCGGCAGTGTCGCCGAACGCGTTTTGCGTCACGCCCCATGTCGTGTTCTTGTGCTTCGCAGAGCCGATCAGGAGTAACGTTTAATAGTTAACAAAACCTATTCAAACGTGATCAGTTCTTCGATGGCATCTTCGTCCTCAAAAGGATCAAAACAACCATCTAATGGGCCGTAGTCTGACGCAAAAATGATATAGCTGGCAAAGATTCGGAAGTCATCATTCATTTTTTTGGCCTCATATATCTTTATGATACCCCAACGGCATTTGCCGACATTTTATAGTGAAACCTATCTTTGCAGGAAATCTAAGCATACTGCTTGGCTTTATTGTACGAAAATTTTATCTTCGAGGGTCTTAATACATGCTGATTCCACGAAACGCCAGAACATGTAATTCCCTCTTCTGACCAGAAAGATTGTTATGTCGACTGCCAGCCCCACCACTACGCCCACAACTGATCCTTGGTTTCAAGACCGATTTGCAGAACGGATTGGTGGAGCGGGTTATGGAAAGGGTACCGAAGTCTACAAGTTCGAACTAATTAAACGGGCAAAACGTCAAGCCCTTGCTGAACATCCTGAACGAAAAATGCTTGACTTTGGCATTGGAGAAAATGATGAAATGGCACCAGAGGGTGTTCGAGATGTCATGAGGCGGGAGATTGATCAGCCGGAAAATCGTGGCTACGCTGACAATGGTATTTTAGAATTTAAAGAGGCAGTAGCATCCTTCATGGAGCGAGAATTTCAAGTTGTTCTTGATCCGAATAAAGAAATCAATCATTGCATTGGATCGAAAACTGCTTATGCAATGCTTCCAGCTGCTTTCATAAACCCTGGTGATGTCACACTCATGACTGTTCCGGGATACCCGGTTGCTGGAACTGCAACACAGTGGCTTGGAGGCGAAGTCTATAAAATTCCTCTGTTGCCTGAAAATAATTTCTTTCCAGATCTTGATAGTATTCCAAGTAACATTCTCTCTCGAAGTAAAATTCTTGTTCTCTGCTATCCAAATAGCCCAACTGGCAAGACTGCAACTGTAGAGTTTTATAAAAAAGTTGTTGAATTTGCAAAAAAAAATCGGGTTATTGTTGTTCAAGATGCTGCTCATATGATGCTTTCCTACGAAACAGCACCTCTGTCTTTTTTATCTATCGACGGTGCAAAAGATGTTGGAGTCGAAGTTCATTCGATGTCGAAAGGCTTCCACATGATTGGCTGGCGACTTGGATGGGTCTGCGGTCATGAAAAAATTGTCCAGGCATTTGCAGATGTAAAAGATAATTGTGACTCTGGTCAGTTTATTGCGATCCAGAAGGCCGCTGCTGCTGCACTTGGAGACCCTCATATACCGCATCAAGTTCGGGAAAAATATCGTCGGCGACTTGAAAAGCTTGTTGGTGTTCTTCGGAGCGTCGGCTTTCAGTGTGAAATGCCAGGAGGCACCTATTTCCTCTATACAAAAAGCCCAAAAGCTGCCGGCGACCAGAGTTTTGCAAACGCTTCTGAGGCAGGTCAGTTCTTGATAAAAGAACTTTCGATCTCTACAGTTCCTTGGGATGACTGTGGAGCCTTCACCAGATTTTCGGTGACATATGAAGCTCATGACGAAACTGCTGAAAATGAACTTATGGCTGATCTACACGGCCGCCTGTTACAGGCGCAACTAAAATTCTAACACCAAGACAATTTCGTACCTCATAAGGGACGAGCACGTATGCCTATTCGCATCGTCCATACCGCCGACAATCATATTGGAATGCCGTTTCGACAGCATGACGATGAGACTCGAAAACGACTTCTCGAGGAACGCTTTACAGCTCTCGAACGTCTAATTTGTGAAGCAAATGAAAATCATGCCGATTTTTTTGTAATAAGCGGTGATCTTTTTGATTCACCACGTGTGAAAAATTCATATATTGAACGAACGGTTGATGTGCTCCGTCACTTCACAGGGGACTCCGTCCTTGTCCTTCCTGGCAACCACGATTTCTACAGTGGCGAAGATACCGAGGTATGGAAACGTTTTCGCAAGGCCTCTTCAGAATTTTCAAATATAGAATTATTGGTAACTCCTACTACCATCAGCTTTGATGTCGGCGGAGAAACTGTACAGTTTTTCCCTTGCCCCTGCCCATCGAAGACCGGAAAAGAACCTATCACAAGATGGATTTCCTCTGTCGAGCATAACCTCGCAGCTCTGCGCATCGGCATTGCGCATGGCAACGTCGAAGGACTCGGTCTCGATGCTGATGATCGTTATTTCACGATGACAATGCCAGATCTAGAAGCCCTTGGTTTGACTACGTGGCTCCTGGGACATATTCACGTTCCCTTTCCAACAACTTCTTTGGGGACTGATTCACAACTTTTTATGGCTGGAACACACACGCCAGACTCAGTCCGTTGCAGACACACAGGCTCAGCATGGCTTCTTGATTTTGAAGAATTGCGACTTAAACAATACAAGCAATTACATCCCGGAAGATTACAATTCATTCGAGTTGAACAAAATATTCATAGTGAGCATCACATTTCAAAACTTCAGAAGACCTGTGATGACCTTAACCCAGATCACGTCATCCTTGACTTGAAATTATCCGGTCAACTCTCAAGTGATGAGCAAAATACCTTCAATCAATTGTTACAAAAAATTGAAGATGTGTTTCAATCCTGTTCTCTCACTGTAAATATTAAGAAAAAAATTGATGAAGATATTATTGGATCTCATTACCCACGGGGAACACTTGCTGAGCAACTTCTTTCAAACCTTTTAGCTGACAAAGATCATCCAAATGATGTCGCACTTGCTCATGATTTGATCAAGGAGATTTCAAAAGAATGAGGTTAACGTCGATACGACTACATCCATTTGGAAAATTTCAGGATACTTCGTGGGACCTATCTGATCCTCTTGTTGTCATAAGTGGCCCCAATGAGACTGGCAAATCAACACTGCGGCAGGCAATATTTCATAGTCTCTTCACACCAACCGACCTTACTCCATCTCGTCTTCGAAGCCTCATCGCACCATGGCTGCCGCTTCCAGCAGGTGACTATGCCGCCATCACTATCGACATCAACGATAACGGCAAACACTATCAGCTCAAAAAACGATGGGGATCCCAGCCAACCTCTCATCTTACGACTCCCGATGGGTCAGCTCTTCATGACACCGAAACAATTGCCAGAACCCTTGAAAAAATCTGCGGCCATAACGAGGCGACATTTCGCCATGTCTTTTTCACAGGCCACGATGAATTAGAGAATACGATAACCAAGCTAAAAGCCAATGCATTGGAACTTCAAGATATTCGCAGTCTTGTTCAAACAGGAAATGAAACTGCGGGTGACATCGACCAACGAAAACTTGAAGATTTACTTGATCAGCGTATAAAAAAATATTTTAGTCGTTGGGATAACGATCGTCAGCGACCAATCCGACAGAATGGACAAGAAAAATCCGTTGGCAACGAATGGAAGCAGGGCGTAGGGGAAATACTCGCCGCTTGGTACGCATGGCAAGCCTTAATCGTGGAACAAAAAACAATTCTTCGGATTGAGAAAGACATTGATTCTATTACGTCTCAACTCATCACAATCGAAGAACAAGTAAAAAAAGATCAGCATTTTCTTTCTACGTTCGGGGCCTTACGTGATCAATTATCTGAGCGAAGTGTCATGGAGGAGCGAATATCTAGGCTTACGAGTGAGCGGGAATTATTCAAAAAAGTATTTGCTGCTTGGCCCATAGCGCACGCGGCTGTGGATGCATGGAAAACACAGCGAGATACTCTTGTTGCGCAATCAAAGAATCTTAATGAAGAGCTCCGTACAGCACGATTACGGGAGCAGGCTGATGATATCCTAAACAACTACCGTGCCATTCAATCTGCAGCAAAAGAATTGCACGAAGCTCAGGATTCCATAAAAAAACAACACCGACCGGAACCAGCAATCCTTTTTACTATTGAAACACTTCATGATGAAGTCGCTCACCTTGAGAATGTACTTGCTGCTCAGTCGTTAACGTACTCGATGACCTCGAAATCCACCCAATCGGTCGTTATCACTCGTTCTGACGAATCACCAGAGCATCATGATATTCAAGAAATTCCAGTCACTGGAACAGCCTCCGGTCGCATTCAATTTGAGTCAGCCGGCCTGATTATCACTGTGGACAGTGGAACTCAAGACATCGAAGAAATCTTACGCGAGCTTCACCAAAAACGAACTTCTTTACGTCTTGCACTTGAAAGTTGTGGTGTTTCAACTGTTGCTGAAGCCAAGAAACAAGCTTCCTCCTACGACAGTCTTGTACTCCGCACGGAATCAAAACAAGAAACGTATCAAGCACTTCTCCAAGGAAAAGAACAGGCAGAATGGGACAAGCGGTTTGCAGAGATTGAAGGACTCAGAAAAACACGGGACAGCAAAACCATAGAGTACGAACTCGAGGCTGTACGTCACTCAGTTTCTACCGGTGATCAATCCCTGAAAACACATCAAGAGCGTATTCAATCGTGGGAAAAATCCTATATAAACCTTGAATCACTCGGAGAAAAGCTTCTTACCGCTCAGCATGATCTTCGTACCACGGAGACCACACTCGAAACGTTACCACACGTCCCCTCAAAATTTCCATCGAGTGACGCGTTTATACATTCTCTTGATTCTGCCCAGGAACGAATGAACATAAATAGTGAACCACGTTCTACACTCGCGTCTCAAAGAGGAGGACTCGAAGGCCAATTAGGGGACCGTCGTAGTGAAGACCTTGCAGAAGAAGCCGAGAATGCAAAAAATCAATTTGATCACGTTCTTGATGAAGGCAAATCGTATAAACGAATCAAAGAAACGCTTTCCGGCATTGCTCCGATTGATAACACTTCGCTTGATACGTTTAATGACCGCGTTTCAGAAATATTTTCAACTATTTCTTCAAGTGATTCACTGCTAGGTTTTCTTGATACAATTCCATCACATATCACTCGCGGCACGATAACAATCTCCCCGGAGAGACTTTCACAGGGTGCACGTGGCGCCCTTGCACTCGCCGTCCGTCTAGCTCTCGCTGAATTATATCTACAATCTGCAAGTGGTTTTGTCATGCTTGACGATCCACTGGTACACCTAGACAAAGAACGTTTAGGTGAGGCTATTTCAATTTTAAAATTATTTTCGAAACAATTTCCTGTGATCTTTTTTACTTGTCATGAACAGCAAGCGGATTTGCTTCGAGTTTAACTTTGGATTCATTCCACAATGTTATCATTCGTTCTGCAAGACCGGTTGCGCGACGAATAGGCTTTTTGACTGCTGCCTCAAGTACGTTTCGAGGGCAGACAAGTGTTACTTTTTTAATTGCTCGCGTTACCGCTGTATATACAAGTTCACGAGTAACAATTCGACTGAAATGTTCTGGCAAGACAACAACCGCATGTTGATACTCGGAACCCTGACTTTTATGAATCGTAAGAGCGTGTACTGTTGCAACATCTTCGAGTCTTGAAACTGGCACCCGAACAGTTTGCCCAGGTTGACCAAAGATGGCTTCGAAATGATTGTTCCTACTGGATGAAGCTACGATAACTCCAACATCACCATTAAAAAGTGCAAGTGACCGACAATTTCGAGTAATCATTATTGGTTGCCCTATATACCAAGGCATTGCCTGCGTAATT
>PKCL01000092.1 GCA_002862165.1 Planctomycetaceae bacterium | reverse complement strand
GCAACCCAGCCCCGATAACCTCGTTCTTCAAGTACTGCCAGCACTGGTGGCACGTCGACTTGACCAGTACCCAATGGAACTGCTCTTCCGTGTCCGGCAAACGCTCCGGCGACAGCGTCTGTGGCATGGACATATCCAATATCAGCAGCCAACGTCATAGCAGCCTCCGCGGGATCATATCCGTGAACAAGGAGCGCCCCGGTGACCAGATCTACCTGGAGACTTCCCTCTGGCACCGCTTCAATGACCTGGCGTAGATCCTCTGGACTCGACTGACCAGCTTCAGCACAGAAAAATGCACCAGCTTGCTGCCCGGTGCGCCCAAGATCAGTAAGCACATCGATGAGCACCTGCCAGTTTCCACTATCTTCTTTTGCTGGAATATCGCCGAGACGACCGAGTAACACTGTCGCACCGAGCCGCTGTGCTTGAAGCATCATCTGCTTCGTCGCACCAACCCGAGCCTCGAGCTGGTCTTGATCTGAGTACCCTCGTCTCGTTGGAAATGACACAGCCGATACTTGTAGACCTGCATCATCGAGCCACTTACGAATTTGACGGACACCTGTTTCAGAAAGTGTCAAAAGATCGATGCCGTATCGACCATCTATTTCAATGCCACCGACACCAAGTTCTCGAGCGACTGAGAGTGCCCGCCGAAAGTCAGTGTCGAGTGATACAATGGGAACGGCAAGACGTGAGGAGTTCATAGGACTGTTTGTGGGTTTCGAATTTTCATGGAACCTGATGCTCGTTCGGTGTGAGTCTAGTTGTTCGAGTGACTCGTAGCGTAGACCCTGATGTATAGTACCCTGCCACTCGATGGTTCACGAGTAAGAGAAGATATCCTGGTATCTGATCCTGTTTCTCACACGCAGTCTGTGTATCATAGAAGATATGTCGACGCCTGATGATGTCATTACCGTACTGGAACACCTTGCCCCACTCAGACTTGCAGCTGAATGGGACAATGTTGGCTTCCTTGTCGGAACAAAACGTCCGACGATCCAGCGTGTCATGACCTGTTTGACACTTACGATGGAGATCGCTCGCGAGGCTGTGTCCCAAAAAGCTGATCTGATTGTGACGCATCATCCACTCCCTTTTCGACCAGTCAATCGTATTACTGAAGCGACTGCAACGGGTGGAATTCTTCTCGAGTTGTTGACTGCAGGCATTGGAGTATGGAGTGGTCATACTGCATGGGACTCAGCTGCACAGGGAATAAACGCGATGCTTGCTGACATGCTCTCTTTGCAAAACATAGCACCTCTTGAACCTGACGAGGCCGATCCTCACGTAGGGTTCGGACGCGTTGGCACTGTTTCATCGCAGAAAACAGTAGGCATGATTGCGCAGCAGCTCGCATCTGCCTTAGGCTGCCCTGGGTGTCACGTTGCCGGTCAGACGAGCCTTCCGGCGAATCGAATTGGCATTGTCTGTGGAAGCGGTGGTGAATCCGTACCCATTGCTGCCGCTGCCGGGTGTCAAACGCTTGTAACTGGTGAAATCAAGTTACACGATGCCCTCACAGCTCTCACTCACAACATGGCAGTCGTCTCTGTTGGCCATCATCGCAGTGAACGGTTTTCTATGGAACGAATGGCTCAGGAATTACACAATGCCCTTCCCGAGATTTATTGTTGGGCGAGTCTCAAAGAAGCAGATCCTCTCCAGTGGCTCCCGGCTACATAGTCCTTTCTATTCTCTGACAGGTTTGTATCCGAACAAAAAAACTCATGACTCAATTTCTCACAGCACTGCCAGTATTTAACGAAGAAAAGTACGTTCAAGAAGTTCTTGACCAGGTGCTTCAACATACGGACCACGTACTAGTCGTGGATGATGGCTCAACAGATAACACGACGTCTATATTGAAAGAAAGGGTGAAGGCACGCGGTGATGTCACCGTCATCCACCACGAGACAAACCGTGGTTATGGTGCAGCTCTCACCACGGCTTTTGCATATGCACTTCACCCCCGAGAGGATGGAACGTGTTGGAAAGGTCTGATAACCATCGATTGTGACGGTCAACATCAGCCACAGCTTATTCCTTCATTCATTGCCGCACTTGAGAATCCTGAAAGTAATCCTCCTGATATTGTCAGTGGAAGCCGCTACCTGGCACGTCTTCCGAACAATGATGATGCCCCAGAGGGCCGCAGACGCATCAACATGGAAATTACACATGAGATCAACCAGCGGCTGGGGCTGTCACTGACCGATGCTTTTTGTGGATTTAAATCCTATTCTCGGAAAGCGCTTGAATCGCTTCCAGTGACGGAGACAGGCTACGCAATGCCATTGGAAGTCTGGGTACTGGCAGCTGCAGCAAAGCTCAACATTGTCGAGGTACCAGTTCCTCTGGTCTATCTAGATCTCACGAGAAGTTTTGGTGGGGCTCTCGATGATGGAACAACTCGGATTGCCCATTATCGTGAGATTCTTGAACGAACAATCCGTTCGATACGTGCTAGGAGTGGCGTTGATCGCGGTGTCGGGTATGGTGTGGGTTCCCCTGCCATGAGAGTCGACGCTTGAGTAACCACCCGCGCTTTGATCGCCGCAGACATCAACCGCCTCCGGATTCCGGTGGACGGCTATTTGATCCTCCAATTACACCGGATCCGACTGATCCGGCGATTGCTATTGACCACCTTGTTGATAACAACAAGCTCTTACGAACAGCCTTTGATACCCAAGTGGGGGACCTCAAACTCTGGGAACTTGTTGCGGCAACACGACGTGAAATATTAACGGTCGCCACCGAGTACACATCAAGTTACCGAGACGTCAGTCGGCCTTCAAATACAGCCGAATGGATAGCAGCTCCAATTATCATGGGGGGGCATCAGCCGGATCTTTTTCACCCAGGGGTTTGGCTTAAGAACTTTGCGATCGATGCCTACGCTCGACGCCTTGGAGGCACTGCAATCAATCTCATTGTTGATACTGACTATTGCCGTACAACAAGTGTTGGTGTTCCCGTTGGAACGCCTGACTCCGCACGATTGGAATACGTTCCTTTCGATCAATCAAGTCAACCAATCGCGTGGGAAGAACGAGGTGTCGAAGATATCGAATGTTTTCGTTCTTTCGGTGACCGAGCCTCTGATCTCCTCACACCACTTGTACCTGATGCTATCCTTCGACGATGGTGGCCACTTGCTGTTGAAAGACTCAATGAAAGTCACCGCCTTGGTCTTGCGATTGCACAAGCAAGACACCAGCTCGAAGAACGCTATGGCCTTGAAACGATTGAAATACCGGTCAGTGAGTTGATGCGGCTGCCAACTGTCATGGTCTTCATGTCTTGGCTCCTTGCAAGAAGTCGTGAACTACACAGTGCATACAATGCGGCCTTGGGTCGTTACCGTCGTCGACATCGACAGCGAGGACGAACACGCCCAATGCCAGATCTTGTTGAAAAAATTGAGGACACCGCAGAGGGCCCATGGTTCGAAGTACCTTGGTGGATCTGGTCAGAGGATGACCTCCAGCGACGGCGTGTCTTCGCAAATACAAGTACACCAGGTGTCCTTATCTTGTCGGACATGGAAACATTGCGAGTCGAACTCCCTATTTCACTCGACACACCACCCTCCAAATGGGTCGATGCCCTTTCACGAATGGAAGAACACGCCTTGCGGCTACGGCCACGGGCCATCATGACCACACTGATCGCCCGCCTCCTTGTTGCAGATGTCTTTGTGCATGGAATTGGCGGTTCGGCATATGATGAAATTACTGATGATATTGTCTACACACTCACTGGTTGCCAACCACCACGGCATGCCGTGGTTTCAGGAACACTTCACCTACCCCTGGAAGCTCAATTCCCAGAACTCTCGCAGCGTCACCCGCTGACAGAACTTGCTGAAGTGCACCGGACACTCCGAGACCTTGAGTTTCATCCAGAATGCCACCTTGAGCCGCTCTTAAGCCAGCCAGGGGCAGTCCGAGATCTGATTACAGAGAAACAACGGTGGATCGATACGAGTCCTACAGCGACACTTGCTCGCCGCCGTTGTCATGAAATCAGGACTACAAATACCCGCCTTGCCTATTACACGCAGTCTGTGCGACGCCAATTATTGGACCGTGTCGGACCACTCGCAGCGTCTATTCGAGCAGAAAAAATTCTGCAAACTCGCGACTTTCCATGGTGTTTTTTCCCCGAAAATCAACTTCGTGAGTTCCTCCTACTGGAAATGGATTGAGTTTCGACATATTGTGTCGTGTAACGGAATGAATTTTTACCTCCTAGGGACAGGAGACAACATGCTGTCGGAACGATCTACCCGTACATCCTCACCATCGCGGACAGGTTCTTTACGTAAGAGTTCTCGTCGCGTTCAGCCAACACGAAGTAGTCGGTCAGCCACCGTCAAGAAAACTTCGCGTGTTCGAAAACGTTCGACAACTCAGTCAGACTGTGCTGTCCGGACGACCGCCGTTGTGGCTCCCCAGAAAAAAACAAAGACGACATCGTCTCATCATCGTAGTCACTCCGCTGCAGTGACTACCGTCGAAATCAGACCATCGGGCACTATCTTTAGCCGTCGTTCAAATACAAAGCGTGAGGCTATTCATCACCTTCCAGAGCATCCACCCGTTGACCTTACTCCTCCAGCATGGATGCAAGAAGAATGTCAGGTAGGACCTGCACAAGCTGGTGATCAGACTGAGATCCTGCAACTTCTTTCTGGTCTACCATCACCACCGAGCCGAGCAGAATTTCATGCAGCTGTTGATCATCCAGAACATGATTCAGCAAACAGACTGGTTGCTCGACTCGCTGGACGAATTGTAGGTCACATTGAAATTGCACCTCGCACAATCATGATTGGATCTGCTCCTGTAAAGGCAGCTGTACTTGATCGAGTTGCTATCCTTCCTGAATGCCGTGGTGCTGGACATGGGCAACGACTTGTACAGGCAGCCGAACAGAGAATGCATGAACTTGGTGTTGTAGCTGCGTTTTCAAGAACACGAATTGCAGCATCGTTCCATGATTTGGGATGGAGTGTTTTAGGTCGTGACTGTGCATCACCAGGTCGTCCAGCCGACATACTCTCTCGCCTGCTTGCGAAGCCCGAGCGTGAAGGGCCCGAAGTAACTATGCGACAGTGGAGGCATGTTGAGCTTCCAGCGATCTTGAGGATTTACAATCAGAATGCTGATCGGTTTGTTGGCACAACGGCTCGCAGCGAAGCGTATGCTCGATGGCTAGTGAGCCGCAGAGCCTTTGATTCAATTATTGTCGCACTCCAGGGTAATGATCGTTACGACTTACACGAAACAACTGCCAAGATAGTTGGATACTGCATACAGGTAGGTGGCCGTGTTCTCGAAGTCATGGCAGATCCTGAATATCGTGGTCTTGAGCGAGAAATTTTTGCCCGCGTATGTGCTGAAGCAATCGAAAACGATCGACAAGAACTCATTTATGAATCAAGTCCAACAGACCCTCTCCATGACGAGGTCCGTGGACCAGCATATGAGGACCAGGAGACAGCCGTCACCTCACGTGTTGCACCTCAGGACCGAATGATTGTGGCTCGTATTTTTGACCCACAGGGCCTCCTAACGGCACTCGCTCCAACGCTTGCTGAACGAGTTGTCAAAGCCGGTATTCGAGATACCGTTGAACTTGGTTTCGACAGCGATACTTTCCGAGGATCAGTGACGATTCCGAGTGCTACAGGTGATGAACCCCGTGAAGCTTCTGTACAGCCGGGCCGTGTCGGGCGAAGTTATTTGAAACTAGCTGATGACGAATTCACTCGACTCGTCTTGGGGCAGTGTGATCCACTCGAGGCGACCACAGCCGGACGTCTTGAGCCATCAACACAATTATCACAAAAGCTTGCTGAACAACTCTTTCCAAGATTGCCGCTATGGTGCCCCATGTGGGATGACGTGCCGTCATAGTAAGCGTCAAAGCTCAGGACAGTACTTATGAACTCTCGGCAGCGGTCCCGTTGACAAGCCATTGATCGGCCCATGTGCGGACATCATCAAGGCCTTTTCGGTCACAGAAGTCACCAAGCGTTTCGTCCTGTTGCCGTTCAGTCTTGTAGCAGGCTAACACCGCTGTAATTTCTCGAGAAAGATCATCAAAGGGAACCACGTCTTTGTACTTCTCATTGAGCCGATCACCAAGCAATCTGCCGCCAAGAAACATCGTGTATTTGTCTTTTGTTCTTCCGACGATACCAATATCTGCGTTATACGGCCTTGCGCATGCATTCGGGCATCCTGTCATCCGTAATGTGAAAGCATCTCTATCTAAACCAAGTTTCGCGACTTCCGGCTCGAGTGTGTCAATCAAACCGGGCAACACTCTTTCACTTTCTGCGACAGCAAGCCCACATGTTGGTAAAGCCACGCATGCCATACTCCAGCGTCTAAGTGTTGAAATCTCCTCTGATGTCTTTACACCATGATCGTGAAGAATTGTTGCAATCCGTTCTCGGTCACTTTCATTCAAATCGGTAAACAAAATACTTTGATGGGCCGTGATTCGTACACCGGGACCAATGTCGTTCAAAATTTTCCGTAATGCGGTTTTTAACTGGAATCCTTCGCGGTCAATGATTCGGCCATTTTCAATATTTAAACCATAGAAGAACTTGCCGTCACCCTGCTCATACCAACCAATATGATCATCGAACCCGTATACATCGACGTCATGGCAAGCGGTAAGTGGCTTCCCGAAATACTCTTCAACCTTTTCTCGAAACGCATCAAAACCCATGTTATGAATTGTATATTTTAAGCGGGCTACCTTTCGATCTGAACGATTTCCATAGTCTCGCTGTACTTTTACAATGGCGACAGCAATATCAATAACATCTTCTGGTGGAACAAAACAAAGACGCTTGGCTAGTGCAGGAAAGGTTTTGGCAGCGCTTGGTGTCACTCCCATGCCACCACCAGCAAGAACGTTATACCCAAGAATTTTTCCATTTTCATGAATAGTCAGATAGCCCAGATCGTTTGCGTAAACATCAACACAATTGTCTTCAGGTAGTGCAAATGCTGTTTTAAACTTTCGTGGCAAATATGTCGGGCCATAGAGCGGTTCAACTTCGTGCCCATTCACCCCGCCTGAGGCGAGTGTTTTTTCTCCGGTTTCATCATCCGTCAGCCAAATTTCATGATAAGCCGTTGTTCGAGGTGCGAGCGCCTCTGCGATTTGCTCAGCCTTTTCCATCATTTCATCACGAACTGTATTGTTACGAATGGGAGCAGGGCAGCACATAACATTTCGTTCAACATCACCGCAGGCAGCCAACGTTGTTAATTGAATATCATTGATTTTTTGAATATATGCCTTGAGATCTCCCTTAATAACACCGTGATGTTGAATTCCTTGACGCGTCGTTAGTCGCACACTGCCATTGGCAAGATCATCTCCGAGGTCAATTTGTGCCAACATCTGTGAAGCGGTAAGTTTCCCGCCAGGGATTCTGGTACGAATCATGAAGGAGATTTTTTTTACCCGCTTTTCACCAGGCTCTAACTTTTTCTTATCACGATCTGCCTGCTGGTATGTCCCATGATTCTTCAGTAGTTGAATGCTCCCTTTTCCGAAGCCGGCTTCTCCATCCTTGAGTTCTTCTGGAATATCACCCTTCAGGTAATCGCTGTCGGTTTTAAAGACCTCAACGGCACTCGGCTTCACAGGTGCGGATTCGTCTGGCATCTCTTCTTTTCCATCCTTCTCAGTGATAACACGTACCTTGCGGTGGCACGACAAAACAGCAGATACACTAATAATAGGCAATTTTGTGTGGAGTGGCGATAACAGTTCACTGAAATAGACAAAAACACGGGCTTCAAAACCCCTTGTTTACAGGACTTAGAAGTTTCGAGGGTTTTCGTGCAGCCAACACTTATTACACAACGAGTTGCCGGTGACCACGAGGCCTTTGCAGCACTGTACGATCGACTTAGAGAGAAACTGTATGCAACCGCAGTTCAATTGAACTGTACTCACCAAGAAGCAGAAGACATTGCCCGTGATCTTTTTGTAGAACTTGCTCGCCACAGACAGGAACTCAGCGACGTAAAAAATCTTGATGCCTATATTTTTGCCATGCTACGAAACGCTGTCAGCCGCCTGCAGCGACGAAAAAAACTGGCCTCAAAGCGTTCCTTCAATGGGCCTCTGATCAAGTTGCACAAAATCAAACGCACGACGTTCCAGCAACTCTTCCAGACGACAACCTATCCAAAGCACTCAATCTCTTACCAGAGGAACAACGCACTGTCCTTATTTCAAAAGTCATATCCGGACTGAGATTGAAGCAGATTTCTTCTATTGTTGGAATCAAGATAAATACTGCAGCGAGTCGATATCGCTACGCAATCCAAAAACTTCAAAGCGCACTTAGGCCAGAGGACAACTAGAAATGAAAAATCAAAACCCATCGCACACACTTCGAAACCAAATTTTGGCAGACTTCAACAAAGTCTTGACGCACTCCCTAAAAGATCGGCTCGATTTATTTACACACTACCTTCTAATCATCAATTCCATTAGCCTGATTTTATTTTTTAAACGTTATCAGCTACTCGCCCGTAGAGCCGCAACATCTGGTCCACCATCAACAAGGTCAAAATGGTTTACCTCAAGCTTTTTCATTACCAAGAAGAACAGCTGAACTCAAAAAACTGTAGTTGAAATCTTTTCACTTGACTCAAATGGGCAACTCCATCATGTCTATCTTTTCATTTTTTCTTATTGTGCTGCTCACCTGCCTGCTGTGGACAGCTGCCTGCACCGCTGCTGCTGTTCGGCTAAAAAAACCTTTGCTGCGGCGACTGCTGCTGACATTGGGTTTCCTTGCACCGCTGTTATCCCTCTTGCCGTTTGTTGCATTCACAACCATTCTCGCATTCGTTGCTCACCTTCAGGTCAACTGGTTTCCATTGGCCATTTCTATTTTTATTTCAACCCTCATAGGAAGTGGCCTGATTCTCCTCCGAGGCACCCAGCCAAACGGCGGTGGATGGAAGACCGTCCCCGCAGCGAACTGGCCTCCACTTGCCTTGTTCACGCTCTTTTTACTGACAAAGAGTGTCACAGCAGGAACCATTCTTTACCTTAATCAAACAGTTGCAGCAAAAGCTAAGTCGCTCCAAAGCGAATCTGCTCTTTTGATGACCACGCATCTTCCCCCAAATCTTCCTGAACAAGAAAATGCAGAGGGGCTTTATCGGGGGGCTTCCGTAATTTTTGAAGATGATGATGCGTTTCAAGAAATTGTGCAAAAATCCTCTAAAACGCGTACTGATTCCGTCGATTCTGAAGCAATCGCTTTTCTCACAAGACACACAGGCACGCTCGATCTTCTCCGTCAAGCGGCCACACGCCCGGTTTGTCGATTTACACGTGACTATCCTC
This sequence comes from Planctomycetaceae bacterium, assembly GCA_002862165.1. GTDB lineage: Bacteria > Planctomycetota > Planctomycetia > Pirellulales > UBA1268 > UBA1268. The sequence goes on along the minus strand of PKCL01000092.1, from coordinate 1,268 downwards.
GCCCGTCGGTTGACATGCGTCTTCCAGAGATTCAGTTTTTTCGGAATGCCGCCAGAATCCTTTCGTTATCGGCACGCTATCAAGCATCGACTGGTGAGATACCGGCGGCTCTCCGTGATGTGAGCTCAATGATGAAAATGAGCCTGCATGCTTCGTCCGAGCCTATTCTCATTTCTGGGCTCGTAGGCCTGTCCATTGATGCCATTGCCATCGATGTCCTCATTGATATTCTTCCGTTCATCGATGCTGATGATCTTGTTCTCTTGAAGCGCAATGACATTCACAACTTTCTTTCCACTCCACCATCTTTAGCAAAAAATATTTATGGTGAAGAGGCTTTTGGCTTAAACGTATTTGCAATGTTTGGAACAGGTGAATTTGAACAATGGCAGATTGCTTCATTGTTCATGGATGATTTACATGTGCCTAAGTCGTTCTATCAGCAAAATAGTTTTCTTAATCCAGCGCTGGCTGCTTATCGTATTTTCCTCTTTCCTCAGGATCTTGCTGTCTATCAACAGACGATGTACAGCTACCAAAGAGTAGCCGAGAGTTCTGAGTCATATGCTACAAAACAGACTACTCTTAAAAATATAGAAGATGATTTATCGTCTGGCAGGCCGAAGGGATTTATGACGGCATACCTGCTACCAGGGATCAGCAAAGCAATCGAGAATGTTGAAAAGGCGAGAATGCGACATACAACCGCTCTGGTCGCTATTGCTGCCACAGAGTTTCGGGTAGCACACGACAGCCTTCCAGAGAAAGCAGACTCGCTCGTCCCTGATTTTCTTCCATGCCTTCCAAAAGATGCTTTTCTCGATACATCACGTATACGTTATTTGAGAAAGGACGACGGTGTGGCCATCTACTCCGTTGGGCCAAATGGAAAAGATGATGGCGGGCCAGGTCCTGTAATTGGGAAAGCTCAACCGAAGAACGATGATGTAGGTATTTTCCTTCGGCAAGCACCTGCCATATAGTCCAGCAGGAAAGAAGGGACCTCTGGGATGTGTATTTTCAAGCTGATTATGAGTCTGCATCAGTAACATTCGCTTGGCCCAAACAGCCACGTCACGAGGGATTTATTGTTCCAACACCTGAGAATAAATACCTTTCTTTTGACCTCCGTCGCCGGCCAATTAGCGAATCACTGCCTTTCTCGTTCATTGGGCGAATCGAATTACTCTGTGTCAACAACTGCAACAGGAAGAGCGTTTCCAAAAAGCTCAAAGTCCCGGTATGTCCAAGCTACTTCTTTGTCTGGT
>PKCL01000051.1 GCA_002862165.1 Planctomycetaceae bacterium | reverse complement strand
TAAGCCCTTTCTTCACCACTTCTGGATATTCTTCCAGCCACACAGCTGTGGCAGAATCTAATTCGTAGGTTATTCCCTCTGCCAGAAAAGGCAGCAAAGCCAAGGCTGTTATCGTTTCACTATTTTCCCCCGAAGATATTGAAGGAAAGTCCTCTCCGTTTTCTACTTCCTTTGAAGGTTGCCACGATCCATCTTGGCCTTGCTTAGCTGCTAACCATGCCAATGCCGACTTACTTGTTTTTTTAGACTGTTCCGATCCACCGTAAAGCGCGGCTAGCAAATCCTTTGCATCCTCTGTACTGCGACCTTGAAGACCACCTCGACGATATCGCATGATCTTGGACATTGATGCCACAATTGCAGCTGGCAACATACCTGGCTTATCACTTGGATCATGTATTCGAACAACAAGAAGACCAGCACCAGTGAGATGATCGGCCGTTGCGACAAGTGGAATAGAATACAGACCAGGCTGTGTTTCACCTGCTGCATCAACTTCTACGGTACACCGAACTGCACCCTCCTCGAGATATGCTGGTTCTACGGTGACTCCAGATGGCAGATTTTCTGCCTCGACAACGACAGGACCATTGAATTTTGCAGGAGCAAGATTCACCCCAGTCAAAGCCTCAACTCCGCCGGTCAACGTACGACTGAGAGACTCTAAAGAGTCTCGCTGAAACTCAATCTCAACATTTTTCTTCTGCCCTGCCATAACCATGGCATACACCATTTCGTCCATTTTGAATGGATAGCGTGTCACGACCAGTGTCAGCGGCACAGAGACTTCTCGACCATAAACAACTGTTTTTATTTTTTGCGTCTGTGATCCTTCTGAAGCATCTTCTGGTGCTGTTACCAGAACTCGAATATCGTTATCTTCGATCGGCTCACTCGGCAGACGGCAGAGGACTCCTTGAGTGTATTCAACTGATTCAAGGATGAATGATTCTGCAAATCCATTTCTTGCAACGGGAATTCGAAGATTCACGGTATCTCCTGGCTGAAGGAAGATTGGTGGCATACTTCCAAAAGCAGGTCGTGATACAATCGGAAGCTCGATAACGAATGTTTCCTCGAGCGAATTCTGTGACATGCTCAACACTACAGTGACGGTCACAGTTTGTTCACTATCACCAAGCGACTGTTTTCCTGCTAGTTCTATTTCAAGTTCTGAGCTATTTGCCGCTATCTGTTTCTCATACGTTGCCTCAACACCAGATGGTAACTTTGAGAGACTAACTTCAATCGGTCCCTCATTGTTGTTGCGCTTTATACGCAAGGGTACCTTTACTACTTCGGCAGGCCTCAAAATAACCGGTGGAATACGCTCGATTTCAAGCGCCGTGACACGAGGTACCCCGAGATGGTCAAGTTCTTCTGGAAGCCGATCTGAGTAACACCCTGCTACGAGCGCAACAAGTACAAGGCATATTTTGAGAGTCTGATTCATGTCAATGCATTGATGTTAAGTAAAGTGTGGAGTCGTTATCTTAAGTGATGGCTCTGATGAACACGAAACTCTGTTCGAACGACTTGTCAAATAATCTGCCTGCCAAGCCACTATTTCATCTCGACGTCCGTAAATGTATCCCATAACGTATTCTCACCAAAGAGATGATCCAATCCAACTCCAGGTGATTTTCCCATGCAAACAACGATGGTTTCAATTGGAGACACCTCTCTTGCTGTCCAAACATGTGGTACCGGCCAACCTCTTGTCCTCCTTCATGCCTTTCCTCTAGACCACACCATGTGGCACCGAAATGTACCGCTTGCCAATCATCTACGTCTGATCATTCCTGACCAACGTGGTTTTGGCCGGAGTACAGAGGGGCATTCAAAAACGAAACCACTGTCGAGTATCACGCAACTTGCTGACGATGTCGCAAAACTCCTCGATGCTCTTCATATTGATGAACCCGCTGTCATTGCTGGCATTTCAATGGGTGGCTATGTGGCTCAGCATGTCGCGGTGCAGCATCCTGAAAAAGTTTCTCATCTCGTGCTTATCGACACCAAATTTTCAGCAGACACACCCGAAGCACGAGCAAGTAGAAGTGATCTCGCAGCAACAGTCGGGAGAGTCGGGCAAAAAGTTCTTGCTGATGCGATGGTGCCAAATCTTTTAGCTGCAACAGATGAAGCTCGTTCCAAACCGGAAAGAGTTGAGAATGAACAATTCCTACGCAAGCTCATTAGCGCACAATCAATTGCAACAATTCAAGCAGCACTTGGAGCACTCGCTGATCGTCCCGACATGTCCGAACCAATGCAGCATTTTAAAAAACCCGTTCTCCTCATCTGCGGGAAGGAAGACACAATTACTCCACCAGCAGTCATGGAATCTATGGAGAAAATTCTCCCACAGAGCCAGCGAGTCATTGTTTCTGAAGCAGGTCATCTGGTTCCGTTAGAGGCTCCGACTGTTTTCCACGAAGCCGTTCTTTCTTTCCTTGGCCACCTGAAGAATACGGACGAGCATTCCTAGGCTTTAATGAGTTCGACTCATCCGAACGCGGAACCATTGCGTTATTGTGCTGTGGTCCGAACGGACGGCCCTGAGTATCTCGTGCGTCACGAAGTTGTTTCTCGAGAAATTTCTTTGCCCCAGCAGGGTCGTTTTCAATTGCTTCTTGAAGTGTATTTTTAAGGATTTCTTGACGCCGTGCACGCCAATCGACTGATTCTTGTTGTGGTTGTGGTGTTCCAATCGTTGCCTGGCCGATGAAAAAACCGATGACGATTGATATACCAACTGCGATTGCTGGTGCGAACCATTGCCAGAGGTCACCTCCAACCCGAGCAAACCGACTCGTTTTTCCAGTACGACGATGTCCAGCATCAACTGCAACCATTTCAATGGTGGTTGCCAGAAGATCTTCTGGAGGTTCCACTTCTGGCAAAACATCAAGTGTCTCCCAGAGTTCACCGAGGTCCTCTGCTGGCGTTACGAGAGCATCTTCATGTTGGATTGTTTCCTTTCCTTCTTTCTGACTCACTGAGATTCTCCTTTCTCAGCAAGGTAGGGCTTGAGAGCCTCTCGCAACTGTTCTCGGGCTCGAAAGAGCAACGACTTCACTGCCGGCACTGACAGTTTCATTGCTTCAGCGATTTCTTCATATGAACAGTGTTCAAACTTTGCCAGGAGAACCACCATGCGCTGGCGATCATTCAGGCCGGCAATAGCCTTTTGTACAACACCCTGTAGTTCAACTCGATCGAGCTGGCGAGTTGGTAGTAGTCCACTTGCTGCAACGGCCATTTGTTCAAGACCGACCATATTTCCAGAGGCCGAGGGGTTTGCAACAACTCCCCACTCCTTTCGACGATATGCTCGTTGGCGAAGATCACTGGCAATATTATTTGCAATTGTATGAACCCACGTTGTGAACTTCGCTTTTGGCTCGTATCGATGGCGAGCTCTGTACACTCGTAGAAAAACTTCTTGGGCAAGATCTTCTGCTGTGGAATGATCACCCACGTGATTCATAAAAAGAGTAACGAGTCGCGGTTGCCACAGTGCAACGAGTTGCTCAAATGCCTCAGCATCCCCATCACGCACACGAAGCATCAATAGGGTAGAAGGATCAGAAACTGTCGCCATATTAGCACGATACATCGGATAGAAATATCACCCAAGAAAAAACGTAGAGATCGTTATCTTATCCGGAGGATTCTAATCTCTGATACGCCGGCTCCGTCATCATCTCCATTGATTCATCTATTATGTCAGTGTTCAGTACCTTTCTGAACGACGCACGTTACAACATGTTCTCTTCAGATGGCGTGAATTCTGCTTTTTTTCAGTCTGGTTCGTCTTTTTCCCAAAAAGTGGAGCGGAGGAGGCTCGAACTCCCAACCTCGGCATTGCGAACGCCGCGCTCTCCCAGTTGAGCTACCGCCCCAAGAGAAGAATCGATGTTTCTAGACTCTTCAGAATTTGATCGTACGCACCGTAAGGGTAGGTGTCTAGCAGGGTGGGTGTCTTGCGATGGGGTCCACGGTCTACAATAAAAGACTACGCTTATTCCTTTCATTTTGAAAGAACACCGCTTTACGCATGCAAGCCCCTCCGATCATTGTTCGTGGCGCCCGGGAACATAATCTTCGTGATGTCACTGTTGGTCTGCCACGTGGCCGACTTGTATGTCTTTCAGGTGTCAGCGGTTCAGGAAAATCGAGCCTTGCCTTTGATACCCTTTACGCAGAAGGACAACGCAGATACGTCGAAAGTCTTTCAACGTTTGCCCGACAGTTTCTGGGTCAGCTGCCGAGACCAGATGTTGACAGCGTCACTGGTCTCTCACCCTCAATTTCAATTGCCCAAAAATCAGCTGGTCACAACCCACGATCCACAGTCGCAACCATGACTGAGATTCATGACTTTCTGAGAGTTCTTTACGCAAGGATTGGCACGTCGTACTGCCCTACATGCAGCAATATTCTTGAAGCTCAACCAAGAGACCAGATTGTTGAAAGGATTATCCTGTCGCGAACTGGACAGCATGCAATGATTCTTGCGCCGCTTGTTCGACAGGCTAAAGGGACACACCGTGATCTCTTCACTGATCTCGTACGTCAAGGTTTTACACGTGCACGTGTTGATGGAACTGTCCATCGTGTTGAGGATCCACCGGCTCTTGAAAAACAATTTAAACACACGATTGAAGTTGTAGTTGATCGTTTCACCGTCTCAGAAGAAACACGGAGTCGTCTTGCTGAGGCTGTTGAACTGGCTATCCGCACCAGTGGTGGCCAGGTGATTGTGACACAGGACAAACTCAAGGAGGGCGAGGAGCCGGATGACCTGACACTCTCAAGTCAGTTTGCCTGTATTGCCTGCGGGATAAGTTACGACACGCCAGAACCACAGCTGTTTAGTTTCAATAGCCCACTTGGGGCCTGTTCTACGTGTGATGGGCTTGGTGATATTTATGGAATTGATGCCAAGAAACTGATTGTCGAGCCAACTCGTTCCATTAAAAAAGGATGTTTTGGAGTCCTCGGGCGATTCCGTGACATGCCGCGATGGACACGCCGACTTTTGAACTCGGTTGCTGCTCACGCTGAGAAAAAAAAGGGCTACGACGCTGGTGTGATGCTCGACACACCATGGCAGGAACTCACACCCACACAGAAAAAAATCTGGCTTCATGGAACGGGGCTCGAGACCATTCAGGTGTCATGGCGACGCGGTCGAGCCGAACGGGGCGCGAAGACCAAGTTCGAGGGTATTCTTGCGATGCTGACGAATCGTTGGCGGAATGCAAAAAGTGGAATTATCCGTCGCATGCTCGAAAAATACATGAGTGTAAAGCACTGTCATGTATGTGATGGTGCCAGACTTTCGCCACAATCACGATCTGTTCGGATCACGTCAGCTGCTGCATGCCCAACTGTCATTTCACAAACCAGGAAGAAAAAGAAAACACCTCGCACACAGAAAAAGACAAAGGCCACCAAATGGGAACTGTCATTGGACAAACTCTGTGCGCTGCCTATCAGTGACGCTCGGACATTTGTGTCAGACCTTATTCTCGATGATACGCAGCAGGTGATTGCCACAGAACTTCTCAAGGAAATACGTAGTCGCCTGCAGTTTCTTGATCAGGTAGGGTTGGGCTATCTTGCACTTGATCGAAAGGCCCCGACACTTTCTGGAGGTGAAAGCCAGCGAATCCGGCTTGCTGCACAAATTGGTTCAGGGCTTACTGGCGTGCTCTACGTACTCGATGAACCGTCAATCGGCTTGCACCCTCGAGACAATACAAAATTACTCGGTGCCCTTGAAAAACTCCGTGACAAGGGTAATACCGTTGTTGTTGTTGAGCATGATGAAGAGACCATCCGAGCTGCTGACTGGGTTATTGATTTTGGTCCTGGCCCTGGAAAGCGTGGTGGTGAAGTTGTTGCTGCCGGGTTACCGCAAGACATTGAGAAGAGCACTCGCAGTATTACGGGGGCTTTCCTTTCGGGGCGTGACGCCATTGTTCTGCCTGAAACACGACGAGAGCCTGATGACCGAACACTCATTCTCGAAGGTGTTCGTCACAATAATCTCAAAGGTATTGATGTTGAAATTCCACTTGGGCTGTTTGTCTGTGTGACGGGTGTCTCCGGTAGCGGCAAGAGTTCGCTTGTCAGTGATGTGCTTGAGCCAGCCCTGCGGAGCATGCTCGGCAGTGACGCTGCTGTGCCTGGTGACTTTGATGCTCTTGTTGGTGGGGAGCAGCTCGACAAGGTGATTGTCATCGACCAGTCTCCCATTGGTCGCACACCGCGAAGCAACCCATCAACCTATGTCAAAGTCTGGGATGACATCCGCAAGCTCTTTACAATGCTGCCAGATGCTCGCCGTCGTGGCTGGAAGGCAGGCCGGTTTTCATTCAATGTTGCGGGTGGTCGCTGCGGTGCCTGTGAAGGGCATGGGTCAACGCGGCTCGATATGGATTTTCTGGCTGATGTCTGGGTCACCTGTGATGTGTGTGGTGGCACTCGCTTTGCCCAAGACACACTTGAAGTTCGCTGGAAAGGCAAAAATGTTGCTGATATTCTGGCGATGGAAATAGGCGAAGCGTTGGAATTCTTTGCCGATGCACCAGACATTGCCCGAAAACTCCAGACGCTCTGTGATGTCGGGCTCGACTATCTCCATCTCGGGCAGCCATCGCCGACACTCTCAGGAGGCGAGGCCCAGCGGGTCAAACTTTCTCGAGAACTCGCAAAGCGTTCCACTGGCAACACGCTCTATATTTTGGATGAGCCGACAACTGGTCTTCATATGCACGATGTCAGACAGCTTGTCGAAGTTCTTGACCGGTTTGTAGAGGCGGGGAACACGGTACTTGTTGTTGAACATAATCTTGATGTGGTGAAACGGGCTGATCATGTCATTGATTTAGGGCCTGAGGGTGGTGGTGGTGGTGGACGCATTGTTGTTGAGGGTTCTCCTGAAAAAGTCGCTCAGACGCGTGCATCTGAAACTGGTAAGGCACTCAAACCGGTGTTGGCTCAGGCCAAGGAACTTGCAAAACAGGGCGCATCGAAAAAACGCCGTCCACCGCGAAAATCAACTGCCGTGACACCTGCGGCAATTGAACGAGCTGTAAAAAAATCACTCACTGCCATTGAAAAACAATCCCGTGATCCGGGGCCGTCGTCGATGATGGTACGTGGTGCAGCACAACATAATTTAAAACATGTGGATGCTGATCTACCGAGGGGGGCAATCACCGTATGCTGCGGCCCCAGTGGTTCCGGAAAGACATCACTTGCGTTCGACACGTTATACGCTGAGGGTCAGCGCCGGTATGTCGAAAGTCTTTCGCCGTATGCTCGGCAGTTTGTTGGTCAGGTACCAAAGCCGATCTTTGAGCGCATTGAGGGGTTTGCTCCGGCGGTTGCTATTGAACAACGCTCAACTGGTAGTACACCACGATCGACTGTTGGCACGCTCACAGAGATGTATGACTTTTTCCGTGTGCTTGCTGCTCGGCTTGGTGTCATGCACTGTCCGGAATGCGGAGTGCCTGTTGGTGCTCAGAGCGTTGATGAATCCGTCGATCGCATTCTGAATATTTCGGAAGGAACACGGATGCTCTTGCTGGCTCCAGTTGAACTCAAGGTTGGGCAGACTCCGGAGAGTTTTCTTGCTGGGCTCAAGGCTGCTGGGTATGTACGACTGAGAATTGACGGGACAACCTATCGTCTTGATGACGACCCTCCTCTTGATCGCAAAAAGAAACATCGGCTGGAAATCGTGATTGATCGAATCACTTCGAATCCCGAGGAGCGCAGCCGTATCGCACAGAGTGTTGAAGCTGCCTTTGAAGCAGGAAACGGGACGCTTTTTGTGGCACGTGCGGTTGATGATGGCCACGGCAATCCTCTGGAAGAACCTGATTGGCCGATCGATATTCACAGTCGTTTTCTTGCCTGCCCAGAGTGCGGCCAGGGATTTCGCCCGCTTGAGCCGAGAGAGTTTTCATTTAACAGCCCACTTGGATGGTGTGCGGTCTGTGATGGTCTTGGGACACGAACAGGTGTTGAACACCAGTCGCTCGTTCGTGATGGGTCGTTGTCACTGCTTGATGGAGCACTTGATTTATGGCCTGATATTTCTCAACCGCTCAGCAAGACAATGCTTTCAGCGCTTTGCACAACCACTGGATTACCGGGTGATGTTCCGCTGAATGAACTCTCCGGGCTCCAACAGCGGGTTCTTTTTGAGGGAACGGGTGAAAAATGGATTGATGTCAAACGCCCGCGTGGCACACCAGGGCGAGGCCCATGGTTTTCATTTCAATTCAAGGGCCTTGAGGCTGCCTGCGAAGATGCATCACGAATGGTCGCTGCCGTGCGACGGAAGGTCGATGCTGTGATGGGTGAGGTGCCGTGTAGCGAGTGTGGTGGCAGTCGACTCACTCCTGAAGCCAGCTCCGTAATCCTGTGGGGCCGTACTCTTGATGTCTGGTGCCGAATGCCGCTGGGCAGACTGGCAAAAGAGCTCGCTACCATTTCGTTACAAGATGATGAACGAACAATCGCTGGCGATCTTCTCCGTGAACTCACCAGCCGTGCTCTGTTCCTTGATGAAATCGGGCTTGAATATCTTGATATGGCACGGCCAGCAGGCAGTCTTTCTGGTGGCGAAATGCAGCGAATTCGGCTTGCTGCACAGGTTGGCAGTGGGCTCACTGGTGTGCTCTATGTCCTTGATGAACCAACCATTGGTCTTCATCCACGTGATACGCATCGTCTTATTCAGGCACTTGTGCGTCTGCGTGATCTTGGCAATACGATTGTGGTTGTTGAACACGATCGTGATGTGGTCAATGCAGCTGACAACTGTCTGGACTTTGGCCCAGGAAGTGGCCGTGAAGGTGGCATGATTGTGGCACAGGCAACTCCCAAAAAGCTTGAACAGACCAAGACCAGTATTACTGGGCCATATCTCTCGAAAAAACGTGCCTGCGACGCGGTGCTTGAGCGGAAGAATGAGCATGGACGTCGTGAGCCAGAGGAATGGCTGGAGATCAACGGTATTCGACATCGAACGCTCAAGAATCTTGATGTGAAATTTCCGCTGGGTGTCATGACCGCGGTCACTGGGCCGAGTGGATCTGGCAAGACGTCACTCGTGCTTGATGTACTCTGGCGAGCAGTTGCTCGAAGGCTTCATGCCTCACGCGAGCAGCCCGGTGCACATGATTCCATAAAAGGCCTGAACAAGATCAGTAAGGTGATTCTTGTTGACCAGAATGCGATTGGCTCAACACCGGGTTCAACACCAGCGACCTATACGGGTGTCTTTGACCCTATTCGGCAGTTGTTTTCGAAGGTCCCGGAGTCTCGGACACGCGGGTTTACACCACGTACATTCAGCTTCAATGTGCCGGGTGGTCGTTGTGAAGCCTGTGATGGACTTGGGCGGCGACGGGTTGAAATGCATTTCCTGCCTGACGTGTGGGTTGAGTGCGAAACCTGCAAGGGCAGGCGATATTCTGCTGAAACACTTCATGCCAAGTGGCATGGCAAGTCGATTGCCGATGTGCTTGAAATGAGCATTGCTGAGGCTGCTTTGTTGTTTGAATCTGCTCCACAAATTGCTCGTATCCTGGGGACACTTGTTGATGTTGGCCTTGGGTATTTGACACTTGGTCAGCCGGCACCACAGCTTTCTGGTGGTGAGGCACAGCGCGTGAAGCTTTCACGAGAACTGGCAAAACCGGGTACTGGCAGCACGCTGTATATTCTTGATGAACCGACCACCGGCCTGCATTTTTCTGACATCGAAAAGCTGCTGCATGTACTTGAGCGACTTGTTGAGGCGGGTAACACGGTGATTGTTGTTGAACACAATCTTGAAGTGATTGCAGCAGCCGACTGGGTGATTGACATGGGCCCGGAAGCCGGCGATGGCGGTGGACAGATTGTGGCCGAAGGTCCACCTGAAGACATCTTTATTCATGCCGAGCGTTGGGCAAAACAGAAGCACAATAAACTACTGCGAAGCTACACGGGTGAGGCACTTCAAAGTTTTGTATGACCGCAAGAGCTCTCTCCAGCCCTCCTTTTGGAAAGCATTGTTGGAGAAGATAGACCTCACACGTTTATTGCTGCCAGAGGCATAGGCTTGTAACATGGGTCATCGGGTGGCTTTAAAGCATTGGGGCAATCCACGGAAGCGTACTCTGATACCTGCTGGTTTCTGTAGCGATGAAGCCACGCAAACCCTGAGGCACACGACTATACGATACGGCATGCTTCAGGCATGCATCAGACACGCACATGAATGTACAACCTTCGGATGACCACACAGAGTTGCGAGATACTTCTCAAAACTCTAAAGGCTTTCCAGGTTTCCAGTACCTCGTGGTTCATCATTCTTCTCCAAGTTCTCTACTACAAATGTTTATCACGATCGTTGTGATGCGTTGACGATGAGTCCATTGATGTTTCGGATTTTTCCAACACAGAGCGGAATCGTTGCCATCATGAGCCGTCAATCGATCAGGCATTTTAAGGAATTCAGAGTACTGGGGACATTGTCTCTCAGCCAACTTGCCGATGCCATCGTGTTTGCATGTGTCGGGCTCAGCCTTGCTATGACCGTGACAGATGCTGCTGAATATATTGTTGAAGATAGACAAGCCAGCGTTCCCGCACCCAGAATCCGTATGCCACGAAATGCACCTGATCCATCACAGCTTGCCTCTGAATCACT
>PKCL01000363.1 GCA_002862165.1 Planctomycetaceae bacterium | reverse complement strand
ATGAAGTAGGGTAGGATTTAAATTTTTTTTTAATAATTTTTGGCATAAAAAAGGTCACTAATCTCGGTCTGACGATATGAAACAAGGAGTTCAACACCACGGCCCAGCTTTTCTGATGAAAAGCTTTAAAAACCCATTTCCATTTCTTCCATCATGGTTGGATCAACGGGCCTCGGTGGTTGGAAGCCTGGAATTGTCGGCAGATATTTGCGAACCGTTTCTTCGCATGATTCTGCAGTGATAACATCAAGGGTTCCAGCAGTATTAGCAATAAGGACTTCAAGTGGTTCTGGGGGTATAAATCCTCTCCCCGGACGTTTTTTACCATCAATTGTCTGCTGGCCAGTAACGGCTAACAGTGTCTGGCCACTGTCAACATTATGGGATGGAACAGAAATTCTTTTATTGTTCCATTGTTTTATTTTTCGTGACCCTTTTTTGCAGCCTACAACCTGCCCTGGCTTGCTAGTAATCGAATGAAGTTCAAAGTTTCCTGAATCTTCATTGCTGTCAAGAACGAGAAGTTCTTGATCACTAACGCCAAGTCCGTACAGTTTCTTTTCTTCTCTCAACAAAAGTCGAGTGAGAAGAACGTTGTCTGCTGGAACATGAAGAGGCGTGGATTGTAGGCTTGGGAAAGGGTCTGATGTCGCAGCTTGGATGAATTGCTGTTCAGCAGTTTCCGGGTTTTCAAGAAATTTTCTTGGCAGCATCCAGTTTGGATTCCAAGCACGAAGGGTAATACGGTATCGGTAGAGACAGCCTGGTTTTACGCTTGTGTCGATAAAGCGAAAAAGACGGTAGTCAAGTTCGTTCATCATGCTTTCACCATCCGGACCATAGCCCATCATCATGCTATCGTCGTATTCTTCAGCCATTTCGCTTCCTTCCTCACCCATTTCGGTGTCGTTAAAAGGGCTGAATGTGCCTTGGCTCTGCCCGGCTATTTCGCCACCAAATTCCATCCCCGAACCCATTCCCTGTCCACCGAATTCCATGTCATCTTGTTGTTCGAGTGCTAATTTCTTTTGGTCTTCTAATAAAACTTTCATCTCATCTTTTGCCCAAGGATGGATGTCCCGCACTCCCCATGTTGGCCCGTCACCAAATTCGCCCATACCGCCGCCACCGCCCATGAGATCGACACCATTCAGTGTTGGTTGAGCAGCAAGTGTTGGAAGAAAACCCCAGTAACCAACTGGAACTTCGTCGGTATTAAATAAATTCTGTGCAGCAGGTAAAATAAATTGTTGGGGGATAATATCAGGAGCTGCGCCAGTCCAGGTGTCTTTCCATTCTTCGTAAAGATCCTTTAAATCAATAACCTCCCAGCGACCACCACCCGGCGTAACTTCCAGTCGTTCAATTGCAAAATCATGCCAAATCGGTATGTCTCTTTCCATATTTCGATAACTTGCTCGCGAATAAAGTGACACGTATTCATCAAACTGTTTTCGGTATGGAATGAGTCCAGTCAGCATGACATACGGCATTTTTTTTGCTGGCGGCGAAATAATAGTTGCCTGCGAACTCATGGGATTCTCCATCATTTCCATATCTGGAAAGTCATTAGCAAATGACGGGTCACCTCCGGCAGGGAATTCTTCTATATCAGCGATAGCAACAACACCAGCAGTCGCGACTAAACGTTCAAGGGGGAAAATAACGGGAATTTGCCGTCTCTGTATATCACCGAGTAATGGACGATTAATTCCAGCATCCACCGATAAACGACCGATATCTGTTGGATTCCAAGATTCCAATGGTGCGTTTTGGTCATTATTTGTCGCTCGAATGTTTTTACTTAACTCCTTTTGCTGATCAGGAGAAAGTGGTCGACTGAGTAAATTCTCTGCGTTGGTGGCTAGCCTTATAATCTCAGCAGGTTCTTCTGCCGAAGATCTGGTTTTCAGCCTCAAGGCGTTTATGCCACCCAATGCAAGCGGCAAACTACACAGTACCACGATTGCGACAAGTATTTTTTCACCGTGGTTTGCAACAAATGCCCAAATTGCATCAGGTGTAAATTGTATTTTCGGAAGTCCCATGAAAGAAATCCTCCTTATTTAGTTCTGTGTATCAGTCTCTAGTCCTAAGGTTTTTCCATTAGGTCTTTGTGAGAGTGCAATTGACCCTCGTAATTCAACATCCAAGTCGTAACGACGCACACCGTCTGTAGAATCTTGTCCTGACATCATCCCACCCATCATCCCTTCATCGCCACTCATTGAGTCCATGGCATCGGGGTTTATTCGTACCTGCCGAACATCAATGGGTACTGGCATGGTTGCAAATGATCGAAGAAGTAGGTCGAGTTTCCTTTGATCGACTTTGCCTTTGAGGCAGAAGGGAATGTAATGGACAAATTTTGTATCAGGTGATTCATTCACAGTAGCACTATCTAGTGGCTTGCCTTCTGAATCGACATAGATCCAATTTAGAAGAGCTTCATCATCATCCCCAGAATCAGAATCCATTGGCATTCCCGTAAACTCGTCATACTCCATGCCCATATCACCTTGACCTGAGGATCCGAAGCGTGGATTCAGGGGCTTGCCCATTTCCCCGTCCATGTCCATGTCCATACCCATGTCCATATATTCATCGAACCCACTTGATAGAGTTTTTATTCGGCCACCTTTCCGCCCACCAGGATCTTCTTCGGCGGCACGGTACCCGACCGCCAAACGACTAATGTATGGGATGGTTGCATCATGATAACCGGATGACTGATTGTTGGCTTTGACTACAACGTCACAAAGAATCGCATATGCCCAAAGTTCTTCTTGCGCGAGAAGTATTTGTTTAGTTGATGGTGTGGTTGTCCAGAAGAAGGATTGGTAGAGTTCACTTTGGTCCATTGAATCCCAGAGAACCGTTCGGTCTACGCTGTCGTCATCGGATCCATCAGACATTCCGAAGTCGCCTCTGCCAAATCCACCGTCACTGGCAGAGGAATCCATTGATTCAGTGGCATCAATCCGCTCAGGTATTTTTTTTACAATGCGGTGAATGGTGTTGAGATATCTGTCACGAAAACGAGTAGATAAATCTTCATCCGGCTTTAGGCGAATAACTGCTCTTAAAAAGTCACTTCTTAATTCAACGGGCCACACTCTAATTGGCTTTTGTTGGTCCCATAAATATTTCCATTGTGAGAGAATTGTCTTACGAAGTGCATCGTTTGACTGAGATATCTGTTCTGCCCACTCTGGTTGTGGATGTCCAAATTCCTCAAGCCCCTCGGCTGTCTTTCGTGGAACGGAGTTGATCGATTCAACTTTTGCTTTTACAGCAGATGAACGAGTGTCTATCTCGCGTAAGAGTTGTGCATCAGCCGTAAAGGCTAAAGGTACAAGGATGAGCGGCATGAGCAGTGCTAGAAGCCAAAAGTGATACTTCTGGAACTGCTTCAAGTAACCTCGGATATCGTCGGGAATCTCAACCATGTTTTTTCCAATATTTGGAGCGAAGCAAAAGCTAAGGAAGGCCTTAACAACTTAGTAACTTGTCAATATTCATCATTTCCATCATTTGAACTTATTTGAACAGCACCGGGAGTTTTCGGCTTCCAAACAAATTGAATAATAAAGTCATACTTTTTTAGTTCCAATCCTTCTTCTAAGAATTCTCCGGATGCGCCTCTCGTAGGGCTTCGGCGTGACCCCATACCCATGTCGTCATCCATTACGCCATCAGCAGCTGTTGACAGCCAGTAATTTTCGATAGGGCTCGATTCGATAATTGCCGGGAAGCCTACACCGATTTCTTTTGGCAAAACTTTCTCTCCAGCCATCGGGCCAGCGGTCACGGTTACAATCTGGCCTCTCTCCCCAAGCAGCGACTCAATCAATGTTGTGCGTAGATAAGTTCGCCCTTCGAATGGCGCGTGGTAGTCTTCATTATGGAAGTGGTACCCCATCAGTTGTACTACCCATCCCCCACCCGTAGGAGATTCTGGTTCGCTTTCTTCTGGCTCATCGCTTTCCTCAGGATCAAATGACGGCTCGTTTGTTTCTTGATCAGTATTCTTCTTAGTCTCTTCTTCATTCTGAGGGCTGTTCTGATCGTCAGTATTTATTTCGACGGCCTCTTGAATTTCATCATTTGTGTCAAACTGATCTTTAGCGACAGTGCGTTTCCATTTCTCTTCTAAAGGCTCAAACCAGGTCGAGAGATCTTCAAAATACTGACAATCCAGTGAAGTGATATGTAATTCATCATAATTAATTGAAACAGGAATAACTGGTAGTCCGGTATCCTCTTCAGCGGCTTCAGCATTCTCTGCTTGGATTGCATCACGCAACGATGTATCTGTTTTGTTAGGCTCTTCACGAGGCATCATCGACTCAATAGCACGAATTAAATCAAGTGATTGAAAACGACGGTCACTAATTCGAGTGAGCTGCTGCTGCGTAGCTAGAATTTCTAATTGTTCTCCCTGAACCTGTTGAAGACTGCTTTGGATCTGTGAAGACTTTGCAACAACAGAGTCAACTTGGCTGAAAGCATCAGTAAAAAGACTCTCAGAGTAGCTACTCCAAGCAATGTAGATTCCAAAAAAGTTGATAAGTGCTGCAATGAGGAGGCCAAGCATTGCAGCGACGGCCCACGGTTTTTTGGCCTGAACTAAACGGTCACGAGTAACATCGCTTGGTAGAAGATTAGTTCGGATGCCTGAAACGCCGAGGCCCTGAAGGCAGAGTCCATAGACGGTTGCAAAACCAAGCTGGTTTTCACGAAATACAGGTGCCTTTAGAACAAGATCCCCTTCAAGCGACTTGAGTTCCCGTAAACGGTGTACTTCCAACTGAAGTTGTTTTGCTAGAAAGTCGCTCAGACCTCGCAATTTTGCGGCATTACCAACGAGTAGAATCTGGTCAATCTTTGCCGTTCTGTCTTGTCCAGTAAAGTAGTTCAGGGAACGTTGAAGTTCGCTGGCAAACTCATTAAACACTGGTCTGAGCGTCTGAAAAACTTTTTTTGGGTCATCTGCTCGTGCTGCATTACGCTTTAGATTCTCCGCTTTTGCGAAGGTCATTCGCATTCCTTGGACAAGTGCTCGGGTGAAATTATTACCGCCAATAGGCATTGTCCGCTGCCAAATTTTTAGCCCATTCGTAATAACGAGGTCGGTTGTATCAACACCCATTGAGGCCAAGACGATCGATGCAGGCGGAGCCTCTGGGTCAATTTCACTCGCCTTCGGGAGCTGGTCGAACATGACAACATTTGCTAGCGACACCGGACTCAACTGCAGGAGATCAATTTCAATGCTAGCTTCTTTGAATGGCTCGATTGCCTTCGTTACCTGATCTCGTTTCATTGCAAAAAGAGCAATTTCGGCATCGATGACAAAGCCACTTTCTTCGATGCCGCCCTCAAGTCGTTGCCAGCTCCACACGACCTGTTCCAGAGGAAATGGGATTTGTTGTCGAGCTTCATACGTGACGATATCTGGAATCTTACTTGCTTCGACCGGTGGCAATTTTATGAACTTGCTGAGTCCGGATTGCCCAGGGACAGAGACTGCAATTGTGTCTCCGCTGACGTTATTGCGTCGAAGGAATTCTTCAAGTGCATCTCGAATGAGTTCCGTTGGGTCAGCTTCAGGCTGCGTAAGCAGCATCGGGTACTCAATATAATCGAATGACTCCGCGACAAGCTTTCCGGGTTGCGACGAAAGGCTACAGCGGAGCGCTTTCAGCCCACACTTTCCAATATCGATGCCCCAGGTGTTTCGCGAGCGTGCCATGTCGCAACCATTTTTTTAAAAATAAATTGAAAGAAAAACTGTCCCACTATCAAATGGGAATCAGAACTTGAACCATCTAAAGGGTACACTTTCGAAGGATACCACACAGAAACTCTATGGATTCATGTTTTCTAGTGTCAAACGGTAAAAAACAAACCCGTTACATATGGTCAAAACCCCCGAAGGGACAGCGTGTATTGCGGGAAATAAGTTACATTTTGGTTCTCACTTTTAAGTGACAGCTCGATGAGTCACTCCGTGTGTGCTTCGTTTCCGCAGAGTGAAAATGACTATTTCCACAACTCGTAGTGTGTAATGAATAAATCTGAAAAAATCTCTCGACCGAAAATCACGGTTTTTTTTCCGTGCCATTCGATCGAGGACTTATCTGATTGGCTTGAAGACGATGATGCATCAGCAATTTTGAATGCTTGGACAATTGCATGGCACCCTCATGTGCTTTGTGAGTCTGCGGGACTGCCTAGCTGGGCAAGCGTGGACCTGCCTTGGACCGACGAGGAAGAAGTCGTTGGCATTATTCCCGAAGGATTTTTTGAGCGATTTACAACTGGAGCTTCGCCTTCACATTGCGAAAAACAAAAGTTTCTTCATCAAGATGGTACGGATACTTTTATTACGGACTTGTTAGCGTTGTTTTGTAGTGATAGTTCTTCAAAGTTACAAAATGACACGAGCCATGAAACACTTTCAACGTGGCAGGCTTCATTCGTTGATGACTTCCGTTCTCTTGGCCTGACGGTTTTGGTTTTTGAACGACTGGCAAGCCGGATGCGGTCGGACACGCTTTTAGAACAAACAGGATTTCCGGAAGCTGTTGTTGCATCAGCAAAAGCCTGGAGAGAAGATCAGTCAGTAGTTGCAGCAGAAAAGTTATCAGAGGCTTTTCAATGTCTTGAGTCTGCGAGAGATCACTTTTACCCAGTGGAATGCTGGTGCCTCGATCTTGTACTTTTTTCTGCTCATACGAAACCAATGCTTGAACAAGAACTGCAGTCTCCGGTTCCGTTTATATTACTAGCTGACACAGAGGCGATTGAATCTTTTGGTGGTACGCCAGGAAATATTTCAAACACTGTAATAAGTAGCAGAGTTGCTGACGGCACGATGTCTCTTATTGGCAGTGTGCGGAACAATTTTCCATTTTCATTGTTGTCACCTGAGCAAATTGAGCGAGAAGTGACGGCTGGAAAAACTGCGTGTCAACGAGTTACTGGAGTCACGCCGGAGATTTTTGGTTGTTACGCCGGGCCGCGAGGTTCTGCTCTTTTACCAATCTTGCAGCGACTCGGGTATCGAGGAGTCTTATGGTCAAGTTTTGATGGGTTTCCGATGCGTTCCGCTGGTGTGTCACGATTCCAATGGGAAAACGAAAGCAAGCATAGGATTGAGGCAATTGAACCAAAGGTAGTTGACGCTCGGAGTTCTGCAGCGGTGCTGTCACTCAGTTCGATTCTAAGCGACGCCATGGATCATGAACACATAGTTCTCACCATGTTCTGTCATCATGCAGGTACCGCAAGCCGCGCGTTTGAACTACTGCGTCGCGCTGCATCATGGACAAATGTTTTCGGTAGATTCTCTACCGCAGAAAGTTTGATTAAAGAAACTGCCAACCTGTCCACTCCGATTGAATTTGAGAGAGATGGTTTCCGTGTTGGTCTTACACCTGAAACAAAACTAAAAAAGAGCGTAATAGATTATAAATCTGACACGAAAGCTGTGATGTCGCAGGCAGAAATGATTGTGGCTGAATCACGCCAAATTATAGAAAATCATAATCATAATCGAGACTGCCTCAGCCGGTTTTGTATTCAACCAGAATCGCTTCCAAATCGTGAAGGAAAAAAAATATCTGCCAAGAGCTCCCAACGACGGTTCCAAAGGTTTTTCGGAGGCTGGTTGAAGACGAAGCAACGAAATCCCAAAGACGATTTCACACTAGCTACTGACGGACTTGCTGTAAGGCTGAATAAGCAAACGGGTGGTATAGTATCAATCCGTAAACCAAAGGATGAGCGAAATCGGCTTACCCAACAACTGGCTCTTCGTTGGATTGAACCTGGTTCTCATTCGTCAGATATCCAGTACTCCACAATGATGGCTGAAAAAATTCATCGCTGTGGGGACGGTATCGAGAGCCACGGTACGCTTATCCATGAAAACGGTTCAGTGCTGGCGCGATACTCACAAAAGGTTCGGCTTATTCTAGATGGCACTGCTTTGTCGTTATCGATTGATCTTGAGCCAACTCCCGAAGCTCATTCCCTCGTGCCTCATTCAGGCGATGCATTCGGTCGATTTTTTGCTTGTCGCTTCGCGTGGAATGAAAACGATTTCTGTGACATCTTCCGGGCGATTCAGACACAACTTGTAAAGACTGAGCGGCAGCATATTTTTTCACCGCGGCTCATTTCAATTATGAGTGACGGAGCTGTAGTTGATCACCAGAGCAGGAAGCAGAATGGCTCTACGCGATCCAGTAGCCTGCAGATTTTTGCAGCATCCAATCCCTGGCATGTGCAGAGTAGTTCGCACACACTCGACACTGTTTTGACAACGGACTGTACAAGTAAGCCTCAGTCGTTTCACCTTGCTCTCGGTATTGATTTGCCTCACGTTCTTGATTCTGGAATTGGTTGGGCTGCAGAACAGTCGCTTCAATTGCCGCCAATGCCATTGAATTTGCCCGCCAATATACGGCTGATTTCTGCGAACGCCGTCGAAGGTGAAGGATCGAGTCAGGGTTTACATCTTCAGTTGCTTGAGTCATGTGGACGCGAGAGTCAAATAAAACTCAACTTCAATCGTGAAGTAAAGTGTGTTTATCAGAATGGCGAAATGCACAGATCAGGGTCGACCGAAGACTGTGCGACAGGTATTGATGGAAAAGCAGTTGATTGCCTGCTTCGTCGTTATGAATTGACCGATTTGGAGATCATTTTTTTGTGAAGATCATCACACTTGATGGACCTGCTGGTGCAGGGAAGAGTTCGACTGCGAAGCTCCTTGCTAGCAAGCTTGGTTGGTGTCATATAGATACTGGCGCTATGTATCGAGCAGTTGCACTGGCGGCACTTCAGCGAAATGCATCTCTTGGAAACGAAAAGGCACTCGCGCAGTTGGCTGCCAAGATTGATATTCAATTTCAGAGTGGCTTGGTGTTATTAAATGGTGAAGATATTTCAGCCGAGATACGGACTGATCGCGTTACCGCTGCAACCCGGCCGGTTGCGGATGCCCCTTCTGTGCGCAAAGAAATGACCACAATGCAGCGGAATTTTTCAAGAAAATTTAATCTTGTGACGGAAGGTCGTGATCAAGGTTCGGTAGTATTTCCTCAGGCAGAATTAAAGGTGTATCTTGACGCATCACCCGCAGCTCGGGCGGCACGGCGGTATCATGAGAGAAGCATGCGTGGTGATACAAGCCGCTCGGTAAAGCAAATTTTGGACAGTCAGTTCAAGCGAGATCAAGGAGATAGGAATCGGCCTGTTGGGGCAATGGAGGCTGCAAAAGATGCAATTGTTATTCAGACAGATGGACTTACATTAGAAAATGTTGTCAACCATGTTTTAGATTTGGCACGAGTTCGCGGTCTGACATCAGATTACAATCCGAAATGAAGTGTTGATGAGTTTTTCTGAAAAAAGTTTAAAAACAGTCTCTTCGAGGGCTTCGGTTTCGAAGATTGTAAAAAAAGCGGAGAGTCATCAAGAGTGGTGGGGCCGATTGCTGTACGATTCACTATGGTTTCTGTCTAGAACTTTCTCCATTTCAGTATTTGGATTTCGTTTCAAAGTGGTGGAAAGACT
Organism: Planctomycetaceae bacterium; assembly: GCA_002862165.1. Classification (GTDB taxonomy): domain Bacteria; phylum Planctomycetota; class Planctomycetia; order Pirellulales; family UBA1268; genus UBA1268. The sequence goes on along the minus strand of PKCL01000363.1, from coordinate 1,153 downwards.
GCCAGAAGCTGGTGGTGTGTTGGTTCTTTCCAGCCATCAAAGCCATCTTGATCCGCTTTTACTAGGTCTTGCCACAAACCGACGACTCTCGAGTCTCGCTCGAAGCAGTCTTTTTAAGTTTGGTCCTTTTGGTAATGCAATTGCAGCACTTGGTGCCGTGCCAATCGATCGAACTGCTTCTAGCGTTACGGCCATGAGGACCGTCATTCAAAGACTCCGAAAAGGTGCTGCTGTAATTGTGTTCCCAGAAGGAACAAGAACATCAACAGGGCAACTCGGGGAAATGAAAAAAGGCTTTGCTTTGCTTGCAAAACGTGCTGCAGTACCTATTGCACCTGTAGCAATTGTTGGGGCGTATGAATGTTGGCCACGGTTTCATATGTTTCCACGCCCTGGAAGGATTCGGTTGCATTTCGGCGAAGTTATCACGGCTGATGAGGTCAAAAGTCTTTCAGAAACTCAATTAGCTGACCGTTGCCTTGCGGTATTGGAAGATCTCGATAAGAAAGCTCGTAGCACACGACAAGGCCACGTGCCGGAATAAAAAAAATATTTTTTTATTCATTCTTTAGTTTTCGATCGGCTTGCAAGAGTTGTGCGGACGAAAACGTTGTGAGATCCATCGCTATTTTGGCTTGTGTTTTTTGTCGACAATTTATTAAAGCGTTGTTTCGGCGGAAATTCTGCCTCGGATGTTTTCAAATTACTGCTAATGAGAATCATGAAATACTTTTTACCTCGATGTGTTGTCCTAGGTGTCGCTTCTTTTATTTCTGGTGGTGTATTCGCGCTAGACTATTCTTCTTCAGTCGCAATGGTGCCGGTGCCAGGAAATGGTGCAAAAATCGAATTTCTTGGGGATACTTTTGAGGAAGATGGCTGGAAGTTCATCCATAATCATCCAAAAAGTTCTCGTGAAGAAGACGGTCGGGCACGTGGTCCACTGGCTTTCTCAAGCAATCGAAGAATGCTGGAGGGTCCAGAGCGAGGGCAGCCTGATCTTTTAGAAATTGTTGACACCCCTCGGGGTGGATTACCAGAAAGTAGTCGTGCACTTCTTGTACGAACCCTACACTCGGGTGTTCCTGGGACGTATTCTCGAACAGTACAGCAAGATGATTTGATTTGCGGTATTACGACACGATTAGGATCA
>PKCL01000085.1 GCA_002862165.1 Planctomycetaceae bacterium | reverse complement strand
TATTCGAGGAATAAAGGCCACGCGTTTCCTTGCTTCCCTAATTTTTAAAAATCGTGCAAGAAACGCAGTTCTTGCTGGAAGCTTCATCGCCGTTGTCGTAATTTTTTCATGTAGCTTTGCAATCTTACAATTTGAGGGAGCCCGTGGAGGCAACATAACGACACCGGAAGATGCCATCTGGTGGTCAATCTGTACTGTAACCACGGTTGGTTATGGAGATCTCTATCCAATCAGCTGGGAAGGTCGGATGGTTGCTTTCGTCTTGATGGTCACAGGGGCAAGTTCTTTTGGTGCCTTATCGGGCCTCATCGCCGGACACTTTCTACAGTTTGAAGATGATCATCAGGACGAATTGAGGGACCTTACAGCGGAAGTGGTGTGTCTAAGAAAATTTCTAGAAGAGCACGGATTACCGAGTCCATCTTCGCAGACGAAAATCGTCGAAGATCAACGTCAAGCGGCCTGAAAATTTAATGAGTAGAGGGCCTTGCCGCACTGAGCCTCGCAGACTGCGTTCCAGCAGAACTTTCATGAATACGCCCCAAAGCTGTATACAAATCTGGTTGGCGGGCGAGTCCTAGTAGAGAGTGTGCCGTGAGATAAGCAATTGATATTTCGAGGAGACAGTCGTACGCACCCGTTATTTCAACAGCCATGATGGTAGCCGTGAGTGGAGTGCGGAAGAGTGCTCCAATACTTGCCGCCATGCCAGCAACGAGACAGACGGCGTGAAAGTCAGCATCGACCCCACCAACCAAGGATGCATAACTTGTCGAAAAAATATGCCCTGAGAGAACACCAAATAATAATGCGGGGACAATCAGTCCACCAGGTGCACCAGTTGCATAACTGATCGCACTAAGAGGAATGCGAGTAGCTAAAATAAGAATTGCTGCAATGAGTGGTAAGGAATTATGAATTGCATCTTCAAAAATTTGATGACCAATACCAAGTAATTCAGGCTTAATAAGAAGAATGACTCCGAGTAGGCAGCCCCATATGCCTGCGATCAAAATCATTTTATTTGAGAAGTTATGAAATTTATGAAATCGTTTGGCAACAAAGAGTAGGAAATTCTGAAATACTAGGCAAACGACACCAGTGCAAAGTCCAACAAGAGCAAATGTGGGTAGTTCTTGCCATTCTCGAAAGCCACTGAGAGAAATTGGAAGTTCAAAAACAGGCCCATGAAAGAGACGACACACCCAATCGGCGATCGCGCAGGCAAGAATAGTTTCAAAACAATTATGTGCATGAAATGGCTGCTTTAGAAGCTCGAATGAAAAAACGACTCCCGACAAGGGAGCATTGAACGCAGCTGCCAAACCAGCTGCTGCACCAAGTTCAACGGCTCTTCTTCTATAGTACACCAGCCCAAGTCCAAACTGCCTCAGCACGATTGCCGACATCGCACCGATTTGGACACTCGGTCCTTCCCGGCCAAGTGGCATACCAGAAGACAGCGCACAAAAACCTGCCAGGAATTTTACCCAGAGAATTCGTAGAGCTCGTCGCGCCCCTACTGTTCGATGGGCCTGTATCACGGCTGCGATTCCACTACCCTCTGCTTCGGGTGCAAAAAACCGGACAAGAAAGACTGCCGTAGCCGCTAACAGTCCACAAGTTAGAATGACTCCTATTTGGGCAGTTATCCCGTGGGATGTTGCGAGGACGGCAAGTCTCGTCCGTGCTGCCTCAGCAAGATTCATTACGGCATGAAAGCCGACAGCAGCAAGTCCTGCTGCAGCACCTATGACAATGGTGCCGATCTGTTCTCGAAATGGTGGAACATCATTATCAGATGGTGATCGATACGTTGCCATTGAGACACGCCGGGAAAAGGTTAATGTGTAAATTCAATGAGATTAAGGATACAAAAAGGAAGGAAATTATGTATCCGAATCAGCAATATTCAGAATCATTCTGCTAGATATACTCAGAACATGTACCAACGACTACTACTGACACTAATCCCATTATCTTTCGTACTCCATGCATTTGATGTCGATCCACGAATTGTTTTCGTGGTATCACTTTCAGCGATCGTACCGTTGATTGAGTTCATGGGGATTGCGACTGAAAGACTCTCGAAGCGTCTGGGCTCTGTTGTCGGTGGCTTGCTGAACTCCACGCTGAGTAACGCTCCGGAACTAATCATCGGCATAGTTGCTCTGCGGAATGGCCTCGGGAGGGTTGTAAAGGCTTCACTGACCGGTTCCATAATGGTTAATTTACTTGTTGGTTTGGGCTGCGCTCTCGTTGTAGGAGCACTCAAGTACGGAGTTCATTCTTTCGATAGACGTCAGTTTCGATCATCAGGATTGATGCTTGTCATGTGTGGTTTTTGTTTTATTGTTCCTGCAGTTTTTCGTATTGGAACGCCTCAGGGCACTCGAGATCTTTCTCTTGAACTATCGGCTATTTTGCTTGTGATTTACGTTGGAAACGTGCTGATTTCACTCTTCAGTAGTCAACACCATGTTGAAGATGCCACGCCGATCCTGAATGACGGCAAAGAATCATACTCAGCCTTGCGGAGTCTTGCTGTTCTTGGTTTGAGTGGTGTGATGCTGGCGTTTGTTAGTGAGTCAGTTACAGAGTCACTTATTCCGGCAACTCGTGTGATGGGCTTCTCTGATACGTTCAGTGGGATCGTATTACTCGGTGGCGTTGGGGGAATCGGAGAAGTGCTTACTGCAGTTCGGTTTGCGCGGCAGGGGAAACAAGAGCTTGTTATGGCGGCAACGGTTGGATCTACAATACAGATGGTTCTTTTCGTAGCACCCCTTTTGGTCTTCACAGGCTTGTTTCTTGGTCAACAGATGAATCTGTCATTCTCAATGTTCGAAGTCGTGTCGATTGTATTATCCATTATCATTGCACGAGAGATAATCAATGCAGGTGAAGCTACATGGATGGAAGGCCTCATACTGTTAGCAACTTATCTCATTCTTGCGATTGGTTTTTATCATCTTCCAGATGCAGTCATTGCGCGAGATCAAACTGCCGCAGAGGGTACTGCGATGCCTGCTCTAAAAATGAATATTGACTAGATCGGAAACCTAGTCTGATGACAGGGTCAAAGCGTTTTCGATGAGACCTATGTGAGAGTATGCCTGCGGATGATTACCAAGAGTTCTTCGTAGAAGAGGGTCGTACTGTTCTGGTAGTAATCCTTCAGGGCCAGCAAGTTCGATCATTGATTCAAATAGAGACTCTGCTTCGTCGCGACGGCCAGCTTTACACAATGAGTCAACGAGCCAACTGGCACAGATGAAAAAGCCGCCCTCCCTTCCTGGCAAGCCGTCATCAGCAAGATATCGAAAGACGGTGGGCCCCATTCGAAGTCGCTTGTCTATGGCATCAATTGTTGCCATAAATCTTGGGTCAGTACAATCGACTAGCCCCATTAGCCCAATCATAAGAGATGCTGCATCAAGGTCATCTCCACCGTAGGCTGCCGTGTAGGCGTTGGCTTGTTCATTCCAGGCTTTTTCAAGGATGTCGTCTGCAATAGTCTGACGAAGTTGCTCCCACGCAGGTTTCTTTCGGTCTAGGAATCGTTCAGAAATACGAATTCCACGATCAACTGCGAGCCAGCACATTACCTTCGAGTGGACGTGATGTCGTCGCGGTTTGCGAATCTCCCAAATGCCATGATCTGGCTCATGCCAGCGAGCTTCGACTGCTCCGACCATGGCTTCAACAAGTCGCCAGTGTTCACTTGATACCGGCGCCTCAGCTAAAAGAAGCTGCCAAACGAGTTCTGCAATCGGGCCGAAGACATCCAATTGGACTTGTCCTCGTGCAGCATTCCCAACGCGCACTGGTCGTGATCCGGCATATCCAGCGAGCTCAGCAATTTCTGCTTCAGCACCAACTTCGTGCCCCGTCACGGTATACAAAGGCATGAGGCGTTCAGGTGCTGCTGCACGGTCAACAACTGCGAGCATCCAGTCAAGAAAAGCCATTGCTTCAGAAAAGGAACCAAGCTTTACCAAGGCAGCCGCTGACATAGCTCCATCTCGCAGCCAGCAATAGCGATAGTCCCAGTTCCGAATTCCACCGAGGTGTTCAGGAAGACTTGTTGTTGCAGCAGCAACTATTCCACCTGTTGGACCGTAGCAAAGTCCTTTTAGAACGAGTGCACTACGGCGAACAAGTGGACCTTCTCGTTTTGGTAAGACCAGACGGTCTGCCCAAGATTCCCAATACAACTTGGTGCGTCGGTATCGCTCTTGAGGAGGAAGAGTCTGCTGTTCACGTAATGACCCTGTGCCATAACGAAGTTCTAGGCGAAGTGGTTCTCCTCGTAGCACTACTGTACCGATAGCAGTTTGATGAGAGCCCTCCTCCTGAAGTTCCCATTCAACACCTGGTGCACGCAAGACAATAGGATCGATCGTATCGTCAATTTCTAGTCCACCCTCACGAATGACTAGGCGCGTAGGAAGTCTTCCAAAGTCAAGCCGAGGTGCAAATGTGATACGAACTTCGCCTCGTCCTTCTATCTGCCGGATCAAATCAGTTCTTCCTGCCCGCTGTGTAGGTTTACCGGCTGAACAATCCAGGAAATCTGTTACCGTCAAACGAGGCCAGGTTGTTTTCAAAACAAGAGACGTTCCGTCATATTGCTGTTGAGAGTTATTATCCGGCTGAGACGGTTCGATCGTAAAGTGTCCAGCTGCAGGACCACCAAGCAACTCAGAAAATAATGCAGGTCCATCAACACGTGGGGCGCACATCCAGCTAATTTTTGCCCCAGGAGATACAAGTGCCATAACTCGTCCATCGGAGAGTAAAGCGTGCCGTTCGATTGGTACTGCATCTGCGCCAGCTAAAAATGCTTCTCTGGCACTTGCTAATCGAGCTAATCTTCTGGCAACTTCAGTTGGGTCATTGATTCGAAATGTTGCAGAGCTGTCACCGTCACCAACTTTCACAGAAACATCGGGACCGTGCAGCCTTACAAAAGCATCCTCATCGGTTATGTCGTCACCGAAATAGACGACGGCGGTGGCTCCTACTCGATGACGTAGAGCATCGATACAATCACCCTTAGAAGTATGAACGACTGCCAATTCAATGACTTTTTTCCCGGATTTGACTCGCACATCATCCCATGTAGCAGCTCCAGCGAGAAGTTCGTTTAGTGCTTTTTCAGCTTTATCGTCCGCCACGTTGCGGTAATGAAAAGCAATTGAGGCAGGTTTTGTTTCAATGTGGAATCGAGCATCCTCAGCTGCAACTCGATGCATCTCATCGAGTACTCGCTGCCGCAGTAAGACCTGCTCCTTGGTAAGAGTACGAACAAAATCCTGATCAAACTCACTACCATGAGAGCCGACCAGCATTACTTGTCCATCGAGAGAACTCAAGCTGGCGAGGTCTGAAAGCGAGCGGCCCGAAATAACAGCACAATGAGTTCCTGATAATGTGGCAAGAGCTCGAAGGGCTATGATTGACTCTCTTACCGGCTTTGCATCCTCTGGATTATCAACGATAGGAGAGAGCGTACCATCGTAATCAGTCGCAACTAATAAAAGAGGGACTCGTGCGATAGCTTCTAGAGCTTGGTCAAGATCGTCTTCGACAATGTGCGTCGCGGGTGAATCGTTCTCGGTCAAGAGTGATCTCCAATAGTGTGAAAACTCTGAATGATGTAATCAAGAGGTGGGGGGATTTGTGCCAATAGGTAATTGCATGGTGGCCGAGGACGGGCGTGGCTGTTCTGCATCTAGTGCATGTGTAAAGTCGGAGGCCCAAGTGTAGACCGTTCTCTTTCGAACTCGTTGTCGCAGGCTCCGCATTCGACGTGTCTGTTCTTGCCGAGGCATCCCAATAGCAGTCTCGATTGTTGCAGCCATACCATCAATGTCATGTGGATTCACTAAAACAGCACGGTCAAGCTCAACAGCCGATCCAGTAAATTCTGATAGTACAAGCACTCCAGTTTCGGTTTTTCGGCTTGCTACATATTCTTTTGCAACAAGATTCATTCCATCACGAAAAGGTGTTACAAGCATCACATCAGCGGCTAAGTAATAAGCAACTAATTCCTCAATGGGAAGGCTTCTTCGAAGATAATGTACAGGTACGGCCCCTACAGTTCCGAATTCGCCATTAATATGGCCAACAAGTTTCTCAATCCGGTCTCGTACTTCAATGTATTCATCAACGCTTTCACGAGAAGGAACACTTACTTGGACTAAAACAAGATCATCAACGGTATAGTTGCCTTTATGAAAAATTTCATTTACGGCACGTAATCTCTGGTCAATTCCCTTCGTGTAGTCAAGCCGATCGACACCAAGCATAATTGTTCGGTTTTCACCGAGATCAGACCGTATTTTCTTTGCATGTTCTATGATCTTAGGATCATTAGCAAGCGACTCTATTCGATCAAAGTCAATCGAAATCGGATATTCCTTCGCAAGTACTCGTCTCCCATTAACGTTGACTGCTTGCCCACTGCCGCGGTGCGATGTGTAGCGATTCACAAGTCGGACAAAGTTCTGCGCACCATGGCGAGTTTGAAATCCAACAACATCTGCGCCCAGCATGCCTTCTAGAAGCCGTCTTCTCCACGGTAACTGCGCAAATAGCTCAACGGGTGGAAATGGAATATGAAGAAAAAAACCAATACGAACATCAGGTCTTAATTCACGAAGCATTCCGGGAACTAATTGAAGATGATAGTCCTGTATGAGCACATGACCATTTGGTGCTGCTTCGTTCGCAGCGTATTCAGCAAAGCGTTGATTAATAGATACATAAGGAGCCCACCAGCGGCGTTCATATTGAGGTGTTTGGCAGGCGTCGTGATAAAGGGGCCAGAGAGTACTATTCGAAAAACCTTCGTAATAATCTCGTACTTCTTCATTTGAGAGATAAATTGGAACATTATAAAGTCCATCATGTTCAAACGTTTTGCAATCTGTTTCAGAACTACCAGCCCACCCAATCCAGACACCCTTATTTTCACGAAGTATTGGCATGAGTGCAGAAACAAGTCCCCCTGGACTTGTTTCCCATGGACTCTCTGGAGAGGCACGATGTACTGGCAATCTGTTCGCGATGACAACCAGATCGCCACGCCTGTGAGTTTCACGCATTCTAGCAGTCTCTGGAGAACGCAAAAAAACAATCCTTACTGTCGTGAAGCTATCGGGGTAACCTGTAAAGGAAGTCCATCTGTGGCCAAGCAAACATTATTGTTGTCTGTTGGAGTCATTATACTTTCTGTCGTTGATAAAATGCATAGTGAGTATACACAAGTTTTCGTTCTTGTTGGCGTCCGTGGGAGACTTCCCTATCCGAATACTCATTAACCAGTCAAACTGTTGGTAAATAGACGTTACAAGAAATTTGTCGAAGAACGAGTTGTTCGTAAGAAGAAGAGGTGTATGAGGCAATGCGGGGCAATGACTTTGTAGAACCGTTAGGCATGCGCGTTTTGATACGAAAAGATGAAAGTAGGAATCAGACTCGAGGAGGCATTGTGTTGCCAGATCAAGCGGAAATTCCAACTATCACGGGCAGGGTTGTAGAGGTGAGTCTGCAGATAGAGCGTGACGCGGACTTTCCGATAGAAAAATATGATAAAGTCCTATTTCACCCAAGGAATTCAATACCAGTAGATTTCGAGCAAGATAATTTACTGTATGTCGTACCAATAGAAGATGTTGTTGCAGTGTTCCGTCGTGATGAGTCTGCAACGCCACAAAGAAGAAACAAGACCGACCCGAAAGAAGATGGCTAGATCATTTTGTAATGAAATGCGGAATGGTGTCTTAAGTGTTTTAGATGGTCGAGTTAATTGAGAAAGCTACATACGAATTTCTATGGTGTGCGGAAAACAGTCTTCACAAATTGACGCATGCGTGACCAGTAGAGATTGCTTGCGGAGATTGAATTGTGGTCGGTTCCTGGTATTGTTTGCAGTGTTGTGATTCCCGGAGAGAATGCCTTCAACAATCGCGCTGTGTTTTTTGCTGGAACTACATCATCGCTAGAGGCCGCCAACACAAGGGTTGGGCATTTAATTTTTGGTGCAAATTGAAATGATAAGTACGGGTCTTTAATAAGTAGTTGAATTGGTAGGAACGGCACCACCTGTTTTGCAATGTTTTGAATGCTGTCAAATGGTGTGACGAGGATGAGTCCGGCTGGATTCACTTGAGCAGCTAATCCAATGGCGATGCTGCTTCCTAAACTACGGCCCACGAATAAAATCTTCGAATGTCGGGCACGAATGTATTTGTAAACTGCTAGTGCATCTTCTCGAAGAGCATGTTCTGTTGGCTTTCCGCTGCTTCCACCGTAGCCACGATAATGCATCATGTACAAGGCGACATCTGAGAGTTCCAGGGAATATCCAGGAAGAGACGAAGACACATCCTCTGCATTACCACCAAAGTAGAGGATGGCGTGTTCACTTTGTAAGTTGTGTACAGAACACTCAATAACAGCTTGTGGAGTGTCAACTTTTAGTATTTCAGTACTTTTGTTTTGTCGTTGACGAGGGAAATAAATAAAAGAACGCTGTGTGAAAAAAAAGAAGAGACAAAGTCCTGTATATGCAGTGACGCCAAGTAATAATATCGTTAATAACATCTTATATAAGCGTGGCATAAAAAAAGAAAAGATTTATATAAATTATCAGTTGTAGAAAAATTACAGGAATGAAAATACGAAGCGTGGCAACAACTTGATAGGCGTAGTCAAGGAATACTCATATCACGAACAGTGATAAAAGATTTGCCTTATGGTCGAAAGCCTAGCAACACCCTCAAACAGCATCATAGGATGTTTAATACGAGACATTGCCTTTAGTAATTCAGAGAGTAATGAATCGATGTTCTACTTTTTCAACATACAAAATTAATATCAATTTATTACATTAAGAAAGTCTTAAAAACGGAGAGGACGGGATTCGAACCCGTGGACCAGCTTTTGACCGGTCACGTCTTTAGCAAAGACGCGCATTCGACCACTCTGCCACCTCTCCATATAAGAAAAATCGATACGAATGATTTCCTCTAAACGAGAATGTTCGAACGAGTTATTCTGAGGGACTCACAGATTACTTGCAAGGAGCACTGGAGTGACCGCTTGGAAATGCATGGTTTTCTAATTCATCGGCACGGTATCAACTATCTATTCGTCTGCGTCACGTTGCTTTTTAGCAGTCAATGGACTTTGCAGAAGACCGCTTTCTGCGATGAAGCAGGGAGTGCTGTTGAGGAACATGGCGTAGCGGAACATATACGGGTGCTAGCGGACGATACGTTCGAAGGTCGCGAAGGTGGCCGCCGAGGTGGTCGTGCAGCAGGAAGCTATATCGAGCAGGAAGTTATCCCATACGGGCTTATGCCAGCCGGTGTAGAAGGGAGTTGCTTTCAAGCATTTCCGACAAGATTTGGCACAATTCGGAATATCCTATTCATGATTCCTGGTAGTGATCCGGTCTTAGAAAATGATGTCGTTGTTATCGGAGCGCACTATGACCACGTTGGATACGGTAATTCACGAAATAGCTTTGGGCCACTTGGTTACATTCATAATGGTGCTGACGACAATGCATCAGGTGTGGCGGGTCTGATTGAAATAGTCAAAAAGTTAGCTTCATTACCTGATCCATGTCATCGGACAATTTTAATTGCATTTTGGGACGGTGAGGAGCAAGGCCTTTTAGGTTCCAAACATTTCTTAAGTAATCGTCCGGAAAGTATTAAGGACAAGAAAATCGTCTTCTCAATTAATCTAGACATGATAGGTCGGCTTCGTAATGAGCAATTAAGTATTTTCGGCACGCGGTCGGCGATTGGTCTGGAGACGCTTATTACAAGAATAAATAATCGCTCCGAACGACATCTGATGGAGCTGATTTTCAACTGGGAAATAAGTTCAGATTCTGATCATTATCCATTCTTAGTAGCAGAAGTGCCAACGGTTATGTTCCATACAGGTCTCCATTCGGATTATCACCGTCCGTCTGATGATTCCCACCTCATCAACTTTGCCGGGATTGAGCCGGTATTAGAGGTAGCCTTTCAAACACTCTTACAGATTGCAAATAATACAGGCGATAAAATTTTATTTCGTAGGGAGGCTTTTCGTGAGTCAAACTCCTCTCGGGAGAAACTTAATTCGAAAGCTTTTTTGCCAAAAGGTAGTCCCGGTCGCTGGGGCATAGGAATTCGAAATGACTCAGCAAATCCAGAATCACCGGTGGTCGTGGCTATTCGCGAGGGGTCGCCGGCCGAGAGGAGTGGCTTGCGAATAAAAGATCGCATTTGCAAAGTTAACGGAGTTCCGATTATCGATCAGAAAAAACTTATGAAGCGGTTATCAGGAGTTCCTCTGTATTCAGGTATTGATGTGGTTGTGTCACGACGGGGTAAATTCTTGAATTTACACTGGACTGACAAAGAAGTTCGAGGCTTTTAGAAACTGCAGCCGCTGGAAAGCAAAAAGCACTTTCTACAGGCAACATCAATAAGAAGAGGACTAATTCTCTTCCCAGTCGTCTTCGTCCTCGTCTTCCCACTCTTCATCGTCGGACTCATCGTCGGACTCATCGTCGGACTCATCGTCGGACTCATCGTCGGACTCATCGTCGGACTCATCGTCTACTTCTTCCCACTCTCCGTCTTCATCTCCGTCCTCGTCTTCATCTTCGTCCTCGTCTTCATCTTCGTCCTCGTCTTCATCTCCGTCCTCGTCTTCATCTCCGTCCTCGTATTCATATTCATCTCCGTCCTCATCCTCATCTTCATCTCCGTCTTCATCCTCATCTTCATCTC
>PKCL01000250.1 GCA_002862165.1 Planctomycetaceae bacterium | reverse complement strand
GACGTCTCGTTGTTTTCATCTCCCTGCAATACAACAACATGTTTGTGGTATGCATGCCGTTCATGAGAATGAAACCGAGTAGCAGATAATTCGAAATGACGTGATTTGATTCGTCTCTCTATATATCTTTCAGACGTTGTGTGGACGTTCACTCCAGCCGTCATAATGAAACGAAAAATCTCAGTCAGGAAGAGAGACATTTCAAAAGGTGTCAATCATGCATTTTCTACTTTTTGTGAGGGCATTCTTAGAAATCATTCCAACGAGACTGAATGCGCATAATCCCACAGTTTTTTGGGGCTAAAAGTTCTGCTTTCCACATAAAGCATGCTTAAAATATAAAAAAATCTTGCCAGGCCTGAATTACCTAGATACCCTAAGTTTTCAGGATGAATGCCGCCTCAAAACGAGACTAGCCGTGTATTGAGTTCAATATGACGGTCTACCAGTAGTTCAGTTCGAAGTGTTCATCCTCGGTGGCAGATGTTTTGAGCAATGGATTGCGTTTTGAAATTCACTATTTCAAGCAATTTACGTATCCATGAAAGAATTTACCCTGCTCACTGGTGCAACCGGTCTTCTCGGGCAATATTTATTGCGAGATCTGCTCGCAAAAGGGCTCAGAGTTGCTGTGGTTGCTCGGCCATCCAAAACACTAGATGCTCGTTCTCGAGTGGACGCCATCATGAGTCGATGGGATCGCATTGAAGGACGCTATCTTTCCAGACCTGTTGTTCTCACAGGTGACCTGAGTCGTCCAGGGCTTGGGATATCACGTGAGGAACGTATTTGGCTCGAAAAAAATTGTCGAGCAGTGGTTCATAATGCTGCAAGTCTTTCATTCACCACAGGTGGGCCACGGACCGAAGAACCATGGCTTGGGAATGTTGGAGGAACAACCAATCTCACCTCACTTGCTCGTGAGTTAGGTATTCCTCGGTTCCATCATGTGTCTACTGCTTATACATGTGGTCTCCGTACGGGAACCGTTTATGAAACAGAGAGTAATCTTGGTCAAAAGTTTGGTAATGATTATGAAGAAAGTAAATTAGAAGCTGAAAATATTGTTCGTGATGCTGGTTTTCCAGAGTCCCCAACATTCTTTCGACCGGCGATTATCGTGGGAGACTCACGAACTTCATATACAAGCACGTACCACGGATTTTATACGCCACTCCGGGTAATGGCATCATTTATGCCAATGATGCAAGGCATGCCGCCTATACCCGAATCGATGTGGATGATGGCACTTGGGCTGCAGGGGAATGAATCTAAAAACCTTGTCCCAGTAGACTGGGTATCAAAAGTAATCGCGCACATTGTCAGTAAAGACTATTGGCATGGCAGGACATATCACTTGACCCCTGCAAATCGTGTGCTTGTTCAGGAGATTGCTGCAGTAACAAAGCAAGCAATTATAGCGCAGTACGCGAAAGAAAAACGTATTCGTCAAACTCAGCCCCAGTCGTCACAGGTGCTTGAGTCTCTCGCAACTGAATTTCGTCAGCAGATGGAGACGTATTCTGCATATTGGAGAGATGATCCTGATTTTGATGCGAGTAATACTCTGGAAGCTGCAAGTGAGTTGCTATGTCCGAATGTTGATACAGCAATGCTTCGCCGCCTGTGTGAATTTGCGTTGCGTGAAAACTTTGGGTGGCCTCGGCCAATAATGCAGGCCCCAGAATTTGACGTTGCGACCAAGTTTGCTCCAACAGTCGCTGCTCAAAGAGTCTCTGGTTGGACAGAGCAAAAAGACGAGTGTTGCATTGATTTCGAAGTATCAGGTCCCGGAGGGGGCAATTGGTCTGTTTGGGCTAAAGGTAGAGAGCCTCGTGTCGGATTTCCACAACCGGGGAAAGGGCCTCATGTTCGCACCTCAAGTCAAGCATTAATGCAAATAAGTAGAGGCAGTCTCACGGCTAAAAAAGCATTTCAAACTGGGCAACTCATCGTCTCGGAAGGAGAAGGTGATCCCTATGAAGCCGTTCAAGTCATCCACAAGATGTTTTTTCAGCGGGAGATAGTCTCTTGATGATTGCTCCTGAAAGACAGAAATCACCGGTAACTCAAAGCCCGTGTAAGAAGGACGTAGCCGTTGTTGGGATGGCGTGTCGATTGCCAGGCGCTGATACACCTCAAGAATTCTGGGACCTTATTGTTTCTGGAGGTTCTCGAGTAGCAAGAATCCCTGACGAGCGGATCGATCGTGATCTTCTGTACGATCCAGTTCCTGGAAAACTCAATCGCACCTATGCAGATATCGCTTGCCTTCTTGATAGATGGGGTCCGAAGCCGACAAGCAAATTGCCGCATGAATTTCGAGACCATCCGGAACCCGCCTTTTCGACGGCATGCGATGTTGCGTATGAGGCTGCTACTCATGCAGGGCTGAATCCTCTCGATATGCCGTTTCGGAATTCAGGTGTCTTTGTTGGTCATACTCGATCAAGCGGTCTTTCTGGAGACATTGCGTGTCATGCTCAGATCGAGCAGGTCGCAAACTATTTGCGGGAAAGTCCGAGAGCATCAAGATTGTCTGCAGAAGTGCTGGATCATCTTGCAAGCCATCTTGTTGATAATGTTCGACAGAATACCGTAGGACGAAATGCTCAAGGTGAACCGGCCCTCGGGGCCATGTTGGCAGCAAAGCTACCGGCTCAATCACTCGGTTTTGAGGGGCCGGCAATTGCTTTTAATGGTGCATGTGCCTCTTCTCTTCAGGCCTTTGTTCAGGGTGTCCGTGCAGTTGAATTAGGACGTCTCGATATGGCCATGGTTGGTGGCGTTTCCTACTGCCATTCAGACACCCTTGTTCTTTTTTCACAGGCACGATCTCTTAGTGCCACGGGTTCGTGCCCCTGGGACGCCAAAGCAGATGGTTTGGTTGTCGGAGAAGGGGTCGTCATGTTTCTTCTTTGTTCGCTTGAGCATGCCCAGAAACATAAACTACCAATCCGGGCAGTTGTCAGGTCTTGCTCACTCGCCTCAGACGGACGGGGGAAAAGTCTCTGGTCGCCGCGCCGCGAAGGGCAAGTGTTAGCAATGCGACGGGCGCACGATCAGCTGCATGATGGTGTGCCGCTTCAGTATGTTGAAGCTCATGCTACTTCTACAGCTCTTGGTGACGCCACTGAAGCGGAAGCCTTGGCGGAAGTTCTTCCGGGGCTTGCCCCAAGGAATAAAAAAATACCGATTGGAAGTGTGAAGGCAAACATAGGCCACACGCTTGAGACTGCCGGTGCAGCAGGAATTCTGAAAGTAATTCTTGCGATTGAAAATGAAATGATTCCGCCCGTTGCAAACTGCCAGAACCCTTCTAAAGACATTAACTGGGATCAAGCCCCCTTTCGACTTCCACACAAAGCAGAACCTTGGGGAAGAGTTTCAGCGGGCACACCACGACGAGTAGCTGTGAATGCCTTCGGTATTGGTGGCCTCAATGCGCATATTGTTCTTGATGAATGGGTGCCTGAAGAATCCAATCAGGCTGTGAACAGGATTTCATCTGTTACAGCAAGCCAAGAGAATAAAGGCAGTTACGTTTGTCGCTCGGAGGAACCCATTGCCATCGTTGGCGTTGAGACCGTATTGCCTGGCGCATTAGCCTATGAATCATTCTGTCGGCTGGTTTTGACAAATGACGACCCAAAGTCTGAAATCCCTCAAGAACGTTGGGACAAAGACAAGTTTTGTCGCGTGCATGATCAGTCTGCTGGCAGGAGCCCTGTTGCTCGGGGCGGAATAATCTCCGGATTTGAATATGACTGGCGGAGGCATAAAGTTCCTCCGAAACAGATAGCTCAGGCAAGCCCACTACAATTCATGATTCTTGATGCTGTTGATCGCGCAATCAATGGTCTAGGTAAAGAGAAGCACTTCGATCGCCTGCGAGATCGTACTGGTGTTGTTGCCGGAACAATGTTCGGTGGTGAGTTTGCAACGCAGCTGCAGATGGGTCTGCGTCTTCCCTGGTTTCAGAAGATACTTATTCACTCTGCAATCGAACGAGGATTAAGAACAGAGGAAGCTCGGGATCTTGCTGAGGAATTTCAACAGCAGTGCCTTAAATACATGCCAGCCTTGCTGGATGAGACTGGCAGCTTTACTGCAAGTAGTCTTGCTTCACGAATTACGAAGACCTTTGATTTGCACGGTGGGGGCGTTGCAATCGATGCCGGCACACTGGCAGCTCCGGCAGCATTGATGTGTTGTGTCGATCAGCTTCGTTCCGGTGATAACAATGCGATGATTTGGATTACGGCACATCAGGACATGAGTATTAATCGTTTCGACGCGATGAATAAACTCGGCCTTTTGAGCGAACGCACGGGCGCTGCGCCGTTTGATAAAAAGAGTGCGGGTTCATTTCCTGCTGAGGGTTGTGGGGTATTTATTCTGCGGCGGTTGTCAGACGCTTGTAAAAGTAACGAGCCAGTTTTGGGCATTATTCATGGCGTGGGTGCCGGCACTCATTCGATATCGTGGCGTGCTTCAGCATCTGCCAGTGCCAGAGGTCTGCAAGACTCCGGAATGGAACCAGATGAAATCGATGCTTTTAGTTGGTTAGGCAGTGGTGTTCCGATCGCCGACAGTCAAGAGATGGAAGGTCTTGCGAGAACGTACGGAATCGGTGAAAGAAATCTGCCCCGTCCAATCACAACGCCTTTAGCTCGGTTCGGACATCTTGCGGCGGCAGCTGGTCTCACACCTTTACTCCAAGGACTCGAGGCAGTCAGGAGTGGCATGCAGCAACATGTTTTTGGCCTGGATTCCTTAGGAGACATGGCCAAGGCTCATCAATGGTTGTTTGAGCCGACTCAAACGAATCCAACGCGAATTGAGATTGCCGGGAAAAAGCCAGTCGTGGCGGTTCATCTTGGTGATGGAAAAGACAGCGCTTTTCACGTTGTTATGCAGGGTTATGCAGAAATTGGACTTCATGGGAGTGACGAATCATCCTTGTTGAGCGGGTTGCAGAAACCGCCAACCAAATTAGTAGACAGAACACTTGAATCTACGGAGAAAGTATCGATGCAGGAAAGAAACTCTGTTGCAAGAAGCGAAGAGATGAAATTTCAACAACCAATTCATTTTGATGCGACGGAGAGACGTCGCTCTCGTATGAAAAAAAATGCATCCAAGCCAATAGTTTCTCAGGCACATGCGACTGAATTCGTACGAGGGACGCAAGCCGTTGACCAAGAAGTCGCGGTTGAGGATGCAGTCAGGTATTCGCTAGACGACTTGTCGACATTTCTGGTTAATTTTGTCGTTGAGCAAACTGGATATCCACCGGATATTGTTGAGCTTGATGCTGATTTAGAGGCAGACCTCGGAATTGACAGTATCAAAAAAGCGCAGCTCTTCGGCGAGATAGGTGAGTATTTTTCTATCCCACCTCGCCAAGAACTCTCGTTAGATGAATTTCCAACACTTCGCCATGTCCTCGACTTTCTTGCGATTGAAACAAAGGCGTCTTCAGGGACGACGCCCAACGTGATTCCTACAGCGGATGCTGTTCCGAATGAATCAGGCCAGGCGTTTACAGGTCAAAATGGAAGTCCTCACACGCAAGGTAAGAAAGAAGTTCAAGACAGAGTTTCCACAGAGAAAACGTATACGCAGACTGAATTAGCAGAGTTTCTTGTCACATTTGTTGTCGAACAGACAGGATATCCATCTGATATTGTTGAGCTGGATGCGGATTTAGAAGCAGACCTCGGAATTGACAGCATCAAGAAAGCACAGCTGTTTGGTGAGATTGGAGAGTATTTTGCAATCCCACCTCGTGCAGACCTGTCTCTGGACGCGTTTCCAACGCTGCAGCATGTTCTTGATTTTCTTATTGATGCCACGAGCTCTTCACACGTTGTTTCAAACGCTTACGAACCAAACTTTAAGAATTCCCACTCAGGCGGGCCAGGATTAACATCAAACGCACCATCGAGAGAATCTCTCTCATTCGTTACGAACGGTGTGGCAGAAGTTGTGAGTTCATCAAAGCAATCAGCCGAACGTTCTGTTGAGGAGTTGTCGTCTTTCCTGACGAATTTTGTCGTTGAGCAGACTGGGTACCCACCGGATATTGTTGAGCTGGATGCGGATTTAGAAGCAGACCTCGGAATTGACAGCATCAAGAAAGCACAACTCTTCGGTGAGATTGGCGAATACTTTGCGATTCCACCACGAGCAGATCTCTCTTTGGATGAGTTTCCGACTCTCAGACATGTCCTTGAGTTTTTAGTTGCAGAGACAGCAGCATAGCGTTTGGTGTGGTTTTGTTTGGTGATAGTAAATTGTAAAATGAACAAATTGAATAAAGAACAGCGTCGCTCTGAGCATGGTGAGCCATTGGCCATCATTGGGATGGCGGTGCGTTTGCCAGGCGCGGATAGTATCGATGAATTCTGGGAACTTGTGGTAGATGGACGGTCAGCAATCTCAGAATTGCCAGAAGAAAGGTTGAATAAAAAGCTTTTCTATAATGAGAAAAAAGGTGTTCGCGGGAAGACTTATTCATCAATCGGAGGTATTGTTTCACCCCGAAAAAATCCGCCCGGCCAATGGCTCCTCACAAAAGAACAGTCAGAAGACTGTGATGCTGCGCATCTAGAGCTTTGTGATGTTGCAGCGACCGCTTTCAGTCATGCGGGCTTTGACCCGCTCACGATGTCTGGCTATCGAGCCGGTGTCTATGTGGGTCACACCAGAGGAACAGGACTTTCTGGTGATGTTATGTACGGGACCATGCTTGCAGATGCGGCGTCGTGGTTGCATGAAGTAGAAGAATTTAGGCAGGCCACTGGTGAACGTGCCGAAGAATGCATCGATGCTACTGTCTCTGCTGAGAGAAAGCGTTTACCTCGTCGGGCACCTGATGGAAGGCCTGCAGCAGATGCACAGCGTTGCAGTGCAACAGTTGCCCGTGCTTTCGGTTTGGATGGGCCGTGCGTAGCACTCAATGCAGCCTGTTCGTCGTCACTCTTTGCGCTCGCGGCTGCGGCCGATGACCTTGCGCTGGGCCGGACAGATATGGCGGTTGTTGGAGGGAGTTCACATTGTCGATTCGACAGCCTTGTTTTATTTTCCAGAGCACAGTCAGTAAGTGCTACCGGCTCTCGGCCATTTGATGCGTCAGCAGATGGGCTCGTGACTGCTGAAGGCTATGTTGTTGTGCTTGTAAAAACACTTCGCAAGGCAATTGAGGATGGCAACACGATCCAGGCTGTGATCCGAGGGATTGGCGTGTCCAGTGATGGTCGTGGCAAAAGTTTATGGGCACCTCGACAAGAGGGACAAATTGCGGCCATCGAGCGGGCACACGCAGATGTGCTTGATCCAGCTCGCCTCGGGTATATTGAAGCCCATGCTACGAGCACAAGTGTTGGTGATGCAACGGAAGTGAATGCTCTTGCTCGGGCACTAAAAGGTCATATTGCTGATGATGTGACTATTCCAATCGGCAGTGTGAAGGCCAACATAGGACACACTCTTGAGACGGCAGGTTTAGCTGGTCTGGTGAAAGCCGTGCTGTGCATGAAGCACGGAACGATTCCTCCAGTACCTGGTATTGGTGAATTGAATCCGGCAGTTGATTGGCCCACCACTCCATTTATTGTGCCGAGTAAGAAGCAGGAGTGGTTCAGGAAAAACGGACTGGCTCGTCGAGCGGCAGTTAACTCATTTGGTATTGGTGGTTTGAATGCACATGTCGTGGTTGAAGAATTTCTGAAAGAAGTCGAATCACAAAAACCAGAGACGATTCGGCCCGTCGATTCAAAAGCATTTTCCAAAGTTGCAGCAGATGATGATGTTGCGATTGTGGGTCGGTCTGTGCTTGCTCCAGGACATTTGTCAGCGCAGCAGATGTGGAGCAAACTCACAGCATGGGAACATGATTTCTCGAAGGTTCCATCAGATCGCTGGAATGTTGACGCAGTGTACGACAATGCTGCTGCCTGCAACTGGAAGACAGTGCAGAATCGTGGGGGATTCATTGAAGGCTTTTCTTATGACTGGCGGACACACAAGATTCCCCCCAAACAAATTGCAGCTGCTGACCCACTGCAGTTCATGTTACTCGAAACAGTTTCACGAGCACTTCAAGATGCAGGCTACCCTGATCAACCAATGCCTCGTGATCGTACTGGCGTAATAGTTGGCACGATATTTGGTGGAGATTTTGCTTCAGCACTTCAAGTTGGCATGCGACTGCCTTATTTCGAGGCGGCTCTGCAGCGAGAGCTTCAATCTCGTGGCATTGGTAGAGATGCTATTGAATCTATCTGTGCAAAGTTCTGCGACCTTGTGGTTTCCAGGCTCCCTGCAATTATCGATGAGACAGGAAGCTTTACGAGTAGTTCGCTTGCATCACGGATTACAAAAACATTCGACCTCATGGGTGGTGCAACAGCAATTGATGGCGGTGCTGCTTCAGCTGCATGTGCCCTTGATGTGTGTCGAAATTTTCTGCTGACTGGTCGTGTCGATGCCATGATCTGTGCGGCTGGTCAGCGAAGCCTGTCGCTTGCATCCTATGAGATGTTGTCTTTATCGGGTGCACTTTCTCGCTCCGGGAAACCTCGTCCATTTGATCCATCAAGTGATGGGCTTATGCCAGCTGAAGGTGTTGCTGTTTTTGTTTTGAAGCGACTTTCGGATGCTCTGCGAGACAACGATCGCATTCATGGGATCATACGCGGTATCGGCGTGTCGCGTCATGGCAAGAAGAGTGCTGGTATACAAAGAGCAATGCGTCGAGCCGGAGAAGACGCACGAATTGCTTCAGATTCTGTCAGCTTTGTTGAATCAGCAGCGGCTGGAGTGCCAGCCGACGATATGGCTGAACTGGATGCAATTCAAAGCGTATACGGAGAAAGTCTTCCTATCGGTGCAGTTAATGCACAAATTGGACATGCAGCAGGTGCTTCTGCAGGTCTTTCGATTGCAAAAACGACATTTGAATTGCAGGAGCAAGAACTCCGCATGCCCTCAGGTAGGTCACACAGTGCATCTCATGGATATGCGGCAAAACCGCTTCATCCAAATGATAACGGAAGGCTTGTAGCTGGTGTGACAGCCGTGCATTGTGACACAGCGTGCCACATTCTTTTAGAACGTGGCGAACCGATCAATGTTCCTCAGCGTTCGGTGTACCCCAAAGAGACAAGCACGCAGACGCTACAAATTATCCGTTTTTCTGGACCAACTGCCGGCGATTTACTTGGAACACTAAAAGCATGCATTCAGAATCCCGGTGCATTTTTTGCAACGTCTAAAAAGTTTCATCAAAGCGGGCATCGGCTTGCCATTGTTGCAGCAACGCCAGAAGAGTTGGCCCGAAAAGCTGATCTTGTGGTGAATCAATTTGATAACAGAGAGGCCAGAGCACTTTGGGAGACGCAAGGAATTGCTGTTGGGCAGGTTGGTAACAAACGACCAGTGGTTGCCTGCCTATTCCCAGGGCAGGGGTCGCAGTATCCGGGTATGTTGCGAGAGATTATTGCAGCCTGCCCTCAGGCGAGTCTGCTGAAGGATCAGATGAATCAATCTTTGTTGAAGATGGGTCATCCAACCTTTGAAGACATTATTGATAATCATGAACAAACATTAGGGAAAGATGTTTTTCGAACGCAGTTATCAATGCTCTTAGCGGATACTTTGGTTTTTAAGATTCTTCAAGAGATGGGTCTTCGAGCAGATCGTCTTACCGGGCACAGCTACGGGGAATTCTCAGCGCTTCATGCGGCAGATGCTTTTCAGTTCGAGAATGCCGTTCAGGCAACATTGTTCCGCTGCAGGTCGATAGAAGAAGCACCTATCGAGGGCGGCCTTGTGTCGTGTGCAGCCGGGGAAGATGTTGTTGCTGCTGCATGTGCTTCCTTTCCCGAAGAGGTGTTTGTTGCAAATTGTAATTCCCCACAGCAGACCGTGGTTGGAGGAAAAGATCGATCACTTCGGCGTTTCGTTGAGTTTATTCAGTCGGAAGGGATTCGAACGACGACTTTGGATGTGCCAAGGCCATTTCATACCCCGCTCATGAAGCCAGCTCAGAAACCATTCAAAAGAGCACTTGTCTCAGTGCAACTTGATCCACCTCGTATTCCTCTGCTGAGTGGTGTAAATAATCAATATGTTGCAGAACCAGAAATTATTCGGGCGTTACTCAGCGAACAGCTTGCTCAACCCGTACGGTTTGTTGATCAAATTGAACGATTGATCAGCGATGGGGTTACTCTCTTTGTTGAGTGTGGCCCAGATCGAGTGTTGTCTCGGCTTACGAGACGGATTGTTGGCGATCGGGATATAACTGTACTTGCCGCAGATGTACGTTCCCGGCAGCCTACCTCATCATCATCTTCAGCGTATCGTCTTGCTTCATTGCAGGCAGGCCTCGAAGTCGCCGGTGCAATAGGTGTTGAGCCGGAATCCCATTCTTCTGATTTGATGCAGAAGGAGTCGGGTGTGTCGCAGCAAGGGGAGACGCTGTCTCAGCCGGAAAATGGACCGACTGTAAAGCGCGACCTGAAAGAAGTTGAGGGCTGCATTGAGCTTTGTGGTTCACGGTATGACATCGGTGTTGAACACGGGCGGATATTGTCTGCTGCAATCAAGAAGACGCTTGAACATATCGTTGACCTGCCACCGCAAGAAAGAGCCCGTCTGCCAAGGCCAGAGGCTATCATCGATTCATATGAAACGATGACGACACGTGAGCAGCGGGAAGAGCTGCGGGGAATTGCCGCAGGTGCAGGTGTCGCCTATGAGTCACTTGTTGCGATGCATATTCAGATCGATCCAAGTCTTGACGGTGGGTGCGTGCAGGCTGTCTTTCCTGCGAGTGTTACTCGTACGCATAGACTTCTCCAAGGCGCGAATGAAGATCTACCAGCAGCCTTGGTTTTGAGAGATAGTATTCGTCGTTGCATTCAGTTGAGGAAGCCAGCAGGACAACTCGCATCGG
>PKCL01000223.1 GCA_002862165.1 Planctomycetaceae bacterium | reverse complement strand
CGAACGTTCTGTACGACTTATCGCTCATCTGCCGTTGACGCTCGGTGGTGTTGTTCGTCGTCTCCAGTCAGGACTACTTCAACGCTATGCTCTTGCCAGCGTTATTGGTGTCCTCGCAATTATTGTTCTTTTAGCGTGGCGACTATGATTGCTAGCTCACCCAACAGAGATTCAAAGTTTCTTCTTTTGCTTTTGATACTTTTATGAATTTACTTTCCCCATCAATACACCTACTGTTCGTTCTCTTCATGCCTTTGGTAGGTGCCGGCATTGTCTGGCTTGTCTCAAGCCGTGGTCTTCAGGCAGTGCGCACAAGTGCTGCGACCACAGCAGTTTTAACACTTGTCGCCACGGGCTTGCTCATCCTGCGATATCTTATGAGCGACGAAGCCTTAAGCAATCAGGTTTTTGCGATGGCATCTCTCCCTTGGCTTACAGGTGGCATCTTTAACATTCACCTATCGATTGGCCTCGATGGCCTGTCGTTGTGGCTTTTCGGATTATCCGCACTCCTTTCCCTCACTGCAATTTTTGTGAGTTGGGAAGCAGTGACTGAGCGAGCTGCGGGCTTTTACATGCTTCTATTGGTGCTGGAAGCCGCAATGCTCGGGGTTTTCGTTGCCCGTGACATTATTTTATTTTATGTCTTCTTCGAGTTCACGCTCGTGCCACTATTTTTTCTGATCGGTATTTGGGGACATGATGAGCGACGGAAAGCCGCTCTCACATTTTTTATTTATACCCTTGCCGGAAGTGTCGTAGCTTTTCTTGGCCTAATGACCATTGTTTTATGGAATGCGACTCATACAGGCAGCATAACATTTGATATCGACATGCTTACTACTGGCCTTAGCGCACATCCGCTACCCATGGATGCTGATGGTGGCTATTTGCAGTGGCTTGTATTTCTTGCGCTACTCATTGGCTTTGCGATAAAAGTTCCTATATTTCCATTTCATACATGGCTCCCACTTGCTCATGTCGAGGCTCCGACTGGAGGAAGTGTTGACCTGGCAGGTGTCTTGCTCAAAATTGGTATTTATGGATTCCTTCGGTTTTCCATGCCGATGCTTCCTGAAGCCACAGCTGTTGCTGCACCGTGGCTCTTTGCCGTCGGTGCCTTTGGCATTATTTATGGGGCACTTGTTGCTCTTGTTCAACAGGATTTAAAACGACTCATAGCGTACTCATCGGTCAGCCATATGGGCTACGTTGTCATGGGTCTCTTTGCCCTTGAACCAGTTGCAATTGAAGGAGCCAATCTCCAGCTTATTAATCATGGACTCTCTTCTGCAGGACTCTTCGCGATGGTCGGGATGCTCTATGAGCGTTTTCATACGCGTTCGATTCAGAGCCTTGGTGGTATTGCAAAAAAAGCACCTTGGCTTACAACGCTGTTTATGCTGTTCACTTTCTCGAGTATTGGCCTTCCCGGATTAAATGGTTTCGTTGGAGAATTTTTAATACTTACCGGCTCTTTTCAAAGAGCCTGGACAGGCGTCTCCCCGAACTTTCAGCAAAGCTATTTAATTTTTTCCCTGATGGGTGTGTTTGGTGTCGTGCTAGGCGCATGGTACATGCTCTGGGCTGTAGAACGCGTCTTTTTTGGGAATTCCAGACTACCACCATCGTATTCAATCAACGGAGCACAGAACTCTCTCGACTTACGGTGGCACGAAATAGCAGCGATTTCACCACTTGCAATATTCATTCTCTGGATTGGAATTACACCCGCAATATTCCTTGCTCCACCTTCTCAGTCCATCCGTGTAATGACGTACGCATCAAGTAATGCTTTCAACAGAAATATGCAGCCAACAAAAAGTTTCTTTGGTACGGAAATGATTACAGAAAAAAATAAGATTAATTCTCACATAGATTTACCCGAAATCTTTTTAACTTCTCAAAAACAGAGTCCCGTGAAGCAATAATGACAACGTCGTTTGAAACTTTCCTGCTACTGTCGCCTGAAATAACATTATTTTTAGCAGCACTCATTGCTTATCTTGCTGCTGCTTTTAGTGGTTTCCAAGCAGGTTGGCTTATTGCGGTCACTGGTCTTGGTATCGCCATTTCACTCTCAGGCAGTCAGCCTGAGAGCGGTGCCACCATTTCGTCAGGACCGATCACAATTGATGGATTCTCTTTCTATATACGTCTTCTGACATACACGGCTGGCCTTATGCTCGCCCTTGTCCAGTCTGGAGACTACTGGAAGGCAGCGGTTCAAGATAATGACGCAGAAGAAAGACGACGTGTCACAGGTGAAGAAGCCGGAACTTTTTTAATTCTTTTAGTCGGCCTTTCTCTTGTTGGACTTGCAAACGACCTGGTCCTTTTTTTTATCGGCCTTGAACTTGTTTCAATCCCGACTTACATCTTGTTAGCACTCAAAAGAACAGATGCTGCTGGTCAAGAAGCCAGCCTCAAATATTTTTTCCTGTCACTCGTTGCCTCTGCACTGTTTTTGTACTCTGTAGTCTGTCTTTATGGACTCGGTGGATCGACATCGTTGCCAGCCATTGGTAACCAACTGCAGTCACTAGGCTGTACGGTTGCGCCAATAAGCGCTGGTTCTATTACTGTTGGCACGATTACAATCAGTATGGCTGCAGTACTTCTACCGGTAACACTGGGTATGGCATTCGCTGGGGCAGCTTTTCGGATGGCGGCCGTCCCAATGCACTTCTACGCTCCAGATGTGTATGAAGGAACAAGTACTAGCAATACCGCATTACTTTCAACGTTACCGAAAATAGCGGGTGTCGTCATGCTTTCTCGATTGATTGCGCTAGCCATACCTCCAGTTGGCAGTCCGCAAAATTCTGGACCGGTCGCCGAAACATTACTTCTCCAGTCATGGCAAGTTATTGCTATCCTTGCTGCCATCACCATGACCGTCGGGAACTGCATGGCCTTGCTACAAAACAATCTACGACGACTCTTTGCATGCTCCTCTATAGCTCACGCGGGATATCTCCTCGTTGGACTTGCAGCGTTAGCAGCAGCGGCAACTGATAGACGGGGGCCGCTTGGTGGAGAATCGATCGAAGAAACGGCTTTATCCCTCAACGGGCTTGGTTCAACACTATTCTATTTGGCTACATATGTAGTTGCTACGATCGGTTTTTTTGGTGGACTTACCTACCTGGGACATCGCTGGCCTGAGTGGTCGACATCAAGTGACAAACAACCACAGCTTGAGGAGATCAAAACCGTTGATGATCTCAATGGATTATCGTCTACAAATCCCATCGCAGCATTTTGCTTAGCAACTTTCCTTTTGAGTCTTATGGGCATCCCACCGCTAGCTGGTTTTTGGGGGAAACTTTCACTTGTCACATCGTCTCTCAGCGTTGACAGTGGCATCGCTGTTTTTGGAGATCGAAAAGCCTGGTTTATCGGACTAAGCGTCGTCTTGGTACTCAACGCCGCCATTGCGGCTGCATATTATCTACGCCTGATTACTGCCATGTATTTTAAATCCACCGATAAAGGAGTACAGGCTGACGGTGGGCTTTCATCCGGATTGGCTATGATAGCCTGTCTTATTGTACTTGTTTCAATCTCCATTCGTCCTCAGGGTCTTTTCAATTCTGCACTCCAGGCAGGTAATACACTTTCTGGAACTCTTGTTACCGAGACAATGGCCTTGTTCACAACAAATACGTCAACCACCTCCAATATGCTCATACGTGAAGAAATAGAGAACGGAATTCGATGAACAAAACACCGACCCCAGAAAATATCCGAGAGTGCCTTGCCGACATGACCGATCCTGAGTCAGGAAGACCGCTTGCTGATTTGGGTCAGATTGGTGAGGTGGCTGCACATGAAAATAAGATTACGTTGAACGTTGGGCTTACCACGCATTCGGCTATTCTTTGGCGACAATTTCGTGGTCGGATTGAAGAGCGACTTAGGACTGCCTTCCCAAGTGTTCCTGATATTAAGATCACAATAACTCCTCACGACAGACCTCCCAGTAAAATTGGTCAGATTGGCCTCGAGGCAAAAAGTGTTATTGCTGTTGGATCAGGTAAAGGAGGCGTCGGGAAAAGCACCATAGCGGTATCACTCGCAATCGGTCTCGCCCGAGCTGGAAGCAAAGTCGGAATTCTTGATGCCGATGTCTATGGACCAAGCGTTCCTCACCTCGTTGGGCTCGAAGGTCGTCCCGCAATTCAAGAAGGACGAATTATTCCGCCTCAACTTGACCCTGGAAAACCACACCAAGAATTACCTGCTGGCTTACGCGTCGAAACAATGCCAATAATGTCGATGGGATTTCTTGTCCCGCCTGGTGAAGCAGTTATCTGGCGCGGACCTATGCTGCATGGCGCTATCCAGCAGATGCTCCGTGACACGAACTGGGGACCTCTCGACTACCTCATCATCGACATGCCTCCGGGAACTGGCGACATTGCATTAACGCTGTCTCAGGTCCTTCCACTTTCGGGCGCTATTGCCGTTTGTACTCCCCAAGATGTAGCACTTCTTGATGCAACAAAAGCTATTGCAATGTTCCAAAAAGTTAATATCCCAGTACTCGGAATGGTAGAAAATATGAGTTTCTTCTCATGCCCGGATACCAACAAACGGTATGACATTTTTGGATCCGGGGGTGCGAAACGTACTGCCAAGGAAATCGATATTCCTTTTCTAGGTGAGGTTCCCCTCCAGATACCAATTCGTGAGCATGGTGACGCTGGAAAAACTGCTGCAAATTTTGATGATCCTCAAGCACGACCATATCTTGAATCAATTTGTGTTCATCTTGTGAACGGTCTTGCTGCTCGGCATGCGTCAAAACCACCGATGCCATCTCTGCCGACACTTTAAGGCTCATTCATGAGTGATTCGCTACTGCTGCCGATTCTATTTTTCACGCAGTTCAAGTAGCTCTCAGTCATAGCAGGAATTTTATTTTCCTATTTCCAGAATATTAAAAACACTCCAGAAAGGCAGTGGTTGATACCACTGCCTACAATCGCACCTCTCCTTCTCATTCAAACCCTCTGCAGTGTGTTACTGATCTCGCTGATGTGCTGCGGTCACTTGATCAACGCCGTCCTTCAAGGGTTTGGCGGTATTACATTCTTCACAATTGGTGCTTTTTCATACCACTGGCTGCCTCGAAAACCAAGATTATCTCATATCATTTGGGGCGGTCTTCTTGGTGGCCTCGTTCTCTTTGGCTGGCAAAGCGTTCTTTTACACCGTTACTGGAGTGCCGAATGGCGTATGTTGTTTTTTGTTCCGTGCGGTTGCCTGATCATATTTGTGACTATCCTCAAAGTTGCCTTTTGGTATTGGGGGGACTCCGAAAATAGAATGCATCGAAAACAACGCCAAACACTAAATCTTATTTACACTGGACTGTGGTATATACTTTTTACGGTCATCACCTCATTTTCTTCCGCGATCGCATTCGATTGTGGAATTTGATTCTTGCTAGGCTTTCAAACGTGTTGCCTGCTACTGATTTTGATTTATTTAACTTCGCGTAAACTCAAGAGAGATGGAACTATGAAAGATGAGGAGTCACTCAATCCGGATGATACTTTTTGCCAAGCCCAAGTCGATGTCCAGAAAATGATTGAGCAACTAAAGAAACAGGCTGATTCGGATCAGGAAAATGAATAATTCAGCTAGGATCTACCTTTACTCGAAGCTTTAACTCAGAAAGAAGTAACTGAGAGAAAAGTAAAAATGTCTACAACGTTGATTCTCGCTGCATGCGGTCTGTCTGTTCTTTTTTTTATACTGTGGCTCATAGCACTCCGAGTTGAGGCTGTAAAAACGGTATTAAAAATTCTAACTGTGTGTTTTCTTCTCGGCATTTCCTTTTTTTCTATCTTTGCATTTCTTGCATCATTCGAAAATGTGACAAATTCTGGATACTGGAAGGCATCTTATGCTGTTGTACTTATCTTTTCTGTAGTCATTTCTCTTAAAATCATCGGCGTCCCAAAATCGCTTTGGGCAAAAAGCAGCATTTTCTCATCTCAAAAAACATCCTGAAAGCATTCTTGGAAATACGATGAATCCCTACTCGACACGCTTAAAAATGACTCTTTTGTTCCTCGTCTTACTCACATGTACGGGCTTGGAGAATGTGTTGGCGAAACAGCCAAACATACTTTTTATCGCCGTCGATGACCTTAATCATTGGGTTGGGTACACAGGCAGAAACCCACAATGCAAGACGCCAAATATTGACCGCTTGGCTGCCATGGGTGTTTCCTTCACGAACGCTCACTGCGCCGCTCCTGCATGCGGCCCGTCAAGAGCGGCGCTATGGTCAGGAATTCGACCTC
Source organism: Planctomycetaceae bacterium (assembly GCA_002862165.1). Lineage (GTDB taxonomy): Bacteria > Planctomycetota > Planctomycetia > Pirellulales > UBA1268 > UBA1268. Next base: position 4,666 of record PKCL01000223.1, on the reverse strand, counting down.
ACTCTTCCGGTTGCTACCTTAATGCGGACCCCTGGAAAAACCATATCGCTGAGGGCCTTAACCTCAATGCACATCTAAAAAATCATGGGTACTACACAGCAGCGATGGGCAAAACCTATCACTCGAGTTCAGGTGGCCTTAAAACTGTTTACGCCTCCGAATGGGACCAGTATCCACCAACACGACGCGGCCAAAGTGCTGGGCGGGCTCCAAGAAAAAATGAAGGCTACCACGAGCCGCTTGAAATTGATTTACAGGATGAAGACCTACCTGATTGGCACACAGTGGACTTTTGTATCGAGCAGCTCAAAGAAAAAAGAAACAAACCGTTCTTTTTAGCCTGTGGCTTAAGTAAACCCCACTTACCTTGGGCAGTTCCAAGAAAATACTATGAACACTATCCTCTTGAATCAATTCAATTGCCTCCACACAAAAAAGATGATCTTGATGATATACCGGCAGCAGGCGTCAAGGTAGCTGGTCCTGAGAAAGATCACGCAAAGTTTCTTCAATCGGGACGATGGAAAGATGCAGTCCGGTCATACCTGGCAACGATTGCATACACTGACATGAATATTGGCCGTCTTCTTGATGCGTACGAAAAGAGTCCCGAACGAGACAATACCATTGTTGTGCTATGGGGTGATCACGGATGGCATCTTGGGGAAAAACAACATTGGCGGAAATTCGCTCTCTGGGAAGAAGCTACGCGATCACCTTTGATCTGGGTTGCTCCAGGTATCACAACAGGAGGAGAACGTTGTGAGCAACCCGTTGATTTTTTGAGTATTTATCCAACGCTCTGTGAACTTGTTAATGTGCCAACACCGAACCACGCCAAAGGTGCCAGCATGGCGACTCTCCTGAAGGACCCACACTGTGATTGGGATGGCGTTGCACTCACTACCCATGGTTACCGTAATCATGCTCTTCGTGATAGACAATTCCGTTATATCCGTTACTCAGACGGCAGTGAAGAACTGTACGATCATGTAAAAGATCCATACGAATACACAAATCTTGCACAGGATCCGGTAATGGCAGCGACGAAGCAGCGTCTGGCCGCATTTCTTCCCTCGGCAAATACTCCTCCTACCACGCAAACTCGAAAGAAGCATAGGAAAAACAGCAGTTGATAATTTGCCCTCGTTCAGTGGACTTTAGCGAGTAAGGAGCCGATATCAAAACATAGAGTCTCAATAGGCATCTTACTAGCCGTGGGACATTTCCTAGAAAAGGTGATACGACTAGAACAGGTGATACGAATGGCTCCTTTGCCAAACATATTAACTCTACTCAGGCTCCACCGTTCAACGAATGGACTCACAGACGAAGAGCTCGACCTTATTGCCTCACGTGCATCGGTTATCACATTCGAAGCTGATACACCTCTTCACTCTCAAGAGAATCCATTTATGGATCTTCTGCTCATTATTAGTGGAGCGGCGCGTCTTTGGATACCAGGAGTAGATGATGTTCCTCATATAGTCCAGATCATTGGTCGCAGCCACCAATTCGGTCTCCTCGGACTTTTTCATGAGGATCAAAGTCCTATTAATGTCGACACGACCCAGAACCTAACTGGGTTAGCAATCAAGAGACAAGACGCCATTGAATTACTCAACCAGATACCACGATGGCATCGAAATCTTTTAGGTGCTCTTGGGATGCGCCTTCATCAAGCCTTCACACCAAAACGGATTGGGCATCGTCCACACCTTGTTGCCATTCTGCATGCATCTGAAGAATATCGTCACCTCTCAACGACACTAATTCGTCGCTTACAATCTCTCGGTGAGGATGTTGCTGTTATTTCCGATCGTGAGGATACGCTAGTCACTGCGAAACGCTCAATTAGCCTTCTTGACCAGCACGGCAATCTACGCAATCCAAATGAAGTTCGTTCAGAGGCATCTAGCTGGGCAACTATTGAACGCTGTATTCTTGATATTCGACTCGATAAAAACATCGAATACCTCAATGAGGTTCTTCAAGATTCAGATACTATCCTATGTTGCTTCGATTCAAATACTTCTCGAGAAACAGAAAGCCTTCTTTCTGAGCTTTCTAAATGTCATCCAGCTGCTCGAAAAAAAATATCACTTGTGCGAATTCTTCGGGGTACACAGCAGGTTGCTGACCCTCTGAAAAACATGCACTCAATCTGCCGTGGTGACTTTAAAATTCACTGGGACGGATTTGGCCAATCGTGCCATACCACTCGCAAAAGCGGAATTGAACGTATTATTCGTAATCTGCGTGGTTCTTCCATTGGGTTTGCACTTGGAGGAGGGGCGGCCCGAGGTATGGCTCATCTTGGAGTTCTCAGCGTACTGGACGAAGAAGGCATACCTATAGATTTTCTTTCTGGTACAAGTGCTGGGGCTCTTACCGGCATTCCATACGCCGCTGGATACGACAGTACATGGCTTATCGAAACATTTTCTCAAGACTTAAAGCCAAATAAACGGTATAAGTTTCTGCCCTACGGTGATACCTGGTACATGATTGGGAAATTTCGTGGGGGTGGCTGGGGTGAGATGCTTCGCACACATCTTTTCGATTGGACTCTGGAGCAACTTTCTATTCCGTTCACATCAGTCACTGCTGACCTTGTGGCAGCAGAACAGGTGCACCGAGCTAGTGGAGATGCCGCAAACGCAATTCTTGAGAGCATCAATCTTCCCGGAGTTTCCCCGCCGATCTGTCAAAATGGGAGAGTGCTTGTTGACGGTGGAATCCTCAACAATGTTCCAGCTGACGTGTTAGTAAATCAAGGAGCAACATTCATTGTTGCTGTTGATGTGGCTGCTAAAATCGGACACATGTTTGCCGGAAATGATCCGACAACTCCTACTGATCAGATGAACACACCAAACATGTTCCAAACATTAGGACGAGTCCGAGCCGCACAAGATAGAAATATTCGAAAAATGGGTACTCAAGACACTGATTTTACAATCGAACCAGATGTCTCGGCATTTCAATTGACCGACTTCCAGAATGCTTCGGCAATTGCACAACAAGGTGTTATTGCAACTCGTGAAGCTTTGCCTCAATTGAGAAGGCTCCTGAAACAGCTTGACCCCGAACTTTTCCCCTACGCATAGTATCTCGTCGTGCTATTTCAAACGTCGTGCTACTTCAAACGTAGCTCACTCCTTGACCACAAGCCGATGCACCGCGTGTCTCAGGCACATCAGACCACTGAAATAGAGATACTATTTATCCAGTAATCTATTTCTTATCCAGTAATCTATTTCTTTCAGATTTCTTCTTAAATTCTGCTGCCACCTGCTCTGGTAACCACCTGCGCAATCTATTTTTTATCGTTTCGTACTGCGTGTTATCAGCAAGATTCTGAAATTCCTCAGGATCATTCCGATGATCATACAACTCTTCTTCGCCATTCTCATAGACAATAAGTCGCCAATCTCGACTTCGAATGGCATGATTTCCAAAATACGAGGATGTGATCGCTGGTTTCTCTCTCACGGTTCTTGGGTCCTCAAGTTGGGGGACGAGGGAGAGTCCCTCAAGATTTTTATTTTTTGGAAGACCACATAGATCGACAAGCGTTGGATAGATGTCAATCAGACTTACTGACTGCTTACATGGCACATCACGAAAAATTTCAGGTCCACTAATAAGCAATGGCACACGAGTCGACTCTTCCCAAAGCGTGCGCTTTGCCCAATGGTTTTTTTCACCAAGGTGAAAGCCATGATCACTCCATACAACAACATACGTGTTCTTTGCATATTGGCTCGCCTGCAATGCATCAACTACACGACCGACACACGCATCAACGAAGCTGATCGATGCAAGATAGGCCTGCGTTAGTTCTCTCTGTTTTCCATCCTGTAGTACTTCAGCATGGGTTGGAGCAAGTGCGTAACTATTTATATTCAAAAAGTTTTTTGGTACATCATCAAGATCCCAACTAGGAATATTCGGCAGATGAATCGACTCGATATCATACTTTTGAAACCAGCACGGTGGTACAAAGAGAGGCACATGAGGCCTGAAAAAACCAACTGAGAGAAAGAATGGAGTCTTCGAATCATTCTGAAGAAATTTTACTGAATCAAGAGCCAGCTGATGATCAGCCATTTGTGCATTCTCATCAGGATATTCACCCCAATCCCAAGCACCGCTCCAGCTTGAGGGTCGATTCATTGCCTTTCGAGGACGTGGGCTTTTTTTTCTCCCGAGTGATTGATCGATTGCCTCGGAGAGCCTACCAGTGAATCCATGATGAAGCACTTTACCGCCGGCCAGCGTGCAATACCCGTGGTCTTTAAAATACCTTTGTATTGTCGGTACGTTATGGAGGGCTGGCAACTCCTCGTACCTCGGACCAATCTCGTAACTACCGTGCGTCGTTGGGGCTGTTCCCGACATCACACTAATGCGTGATGGAGAACACACGGGTACCGCACAGTGCGCATTCGTGAAGTTTCTTGCCCGCGATGCAAGTGAATTCATGTTTGGAGTGGACACATCTGGATGCCCGCCCAAGAATCCCGTCCAGTCATTCAGATCATCAATACTGATCATCACAACATTTGGCTGATCAGCACGGCAACTTGGAAGATCACTCAGAAGCGCTACGGAAAAGATACTGGCCAGCAATAAAGCACATCGATACATCAAGTATCTCCAC
>PKCL01000454.1 GCA_002862165.1 Planctomycetaceae bacterium | reverse complement strand
GCTGCCTGGGGAGATTTCGGTGTTCGTGTAGAGGCGACAAAGAATCGACTACAGCGACTTTTTGCCGTTCAAAATATATTCCTGGCTGGCTTTCAGAGCCTTGGTACCATCGGTCTTTTTCTTGGTACCGTTGGCGTTGCAGCAGTTGGCATCCAGGGAGTTCTCGAGCGACGCAACTCGCTGGCTATTCTGCTGGCATTAGGCTTCAGTCAAAGCCGTTTGGGGCTCATGCTGTGGCTTGAATCTATGGTTCTTGTTTTGACTGGTATTGTCACAGGTGGAGCCAGTGGTTTCCTGGCAGCTTTTCCGTTCATATCTAGTGCTGAACAGGTACTCCCTTGGGGTTGGCTGCTGGTGTCGGCTGGAGGAACAGTTGTTGCGGCTACGATCGCGAGCCTGTGTCTGGTTTTGTGCATGCCGGTCGCCAGCCTGCCGATGAGTGAATAGCAATTTCAGAAATGCGTTTGCACCCTGAGCATGATAGGCGGTAGGGTCTCGTTTGGAAGTTTGTGGAAAAGCCCGTTTATCAGTGCGGATAAAAGCGATCTGTACCAATGCATATTGCAATTATATTACCGCGATGGGTTGGTGACGTGGTAATGGCGACACCCATGATTCAGGCAGTAAGGCAGCATTTCGGTCACAATGCCAAAATCACTGCAGTTGTAAAACCATTATTCCAAGATCTTTTGGCTGGAACGGAATGGTTTGATCATTTCATTGCATACGATCGACACAGTAAAAACCATGAGTTTGGATTTCAGCGAGCGGCAGCCAAAATGTCTGTTGACCGTCCAGACATAGCCTTGCTTGTGCCGAATTCACTTTCATCAGCGGCCCTCGTGTGGTGGGGTGGGTGTAAAAAGCGAGTTGGTTACGCACGTCATGGTCGAAGATTGCTCCTCACGGATCCACTCTTCCCTGTTCGGAGTGGTGGGCGTGTGGTCCCAATGTCTACAGCGGAACACTCGATGGACCTTGCTGAAAAAATTGGTGTTCCTCGGCAACCGTTGGAACTGAAGTTAGCAACTTTGCCGAAAGACGAATCGATGCTTGATTCATTGATGGACAGTTTTTTCGATGGTTGGCCGGGCAGACAAGCTTGTCCGCTTTTCGTGTTTAATGACAATTCTGCCTTTGGACCGGCGAAATCATGGGGAACAAAAAAGTTTGTTTCTCTTGCAAGGGAATTGCTTGAGGCTCATCCAGACGGTCGGATTATTGCGCATTGCGGGCCTGGCGATCGTGATGACGCTCGTGTTATCGAATCGTCGCTCCGTGATTCGAGAGTTCGGAGTCTTGCCGATGTGAAGCAATTACCTTTCGGATTATCGAAGGCTTTGTTACGCCGTGCATCTGTTGTGATTAGTACCGATAGCGGACCTCGTCATATTGCTGCAGCATTCCAAACGCCAACCGTTGTTATTCATGGTCCTATGGATCCACGGCTTGGTAGGTCTGATCAGGAAAATCTTGTAGAAATACGAAAAGAGCTACCATGTTCACCGTGTGGGCAACGCACCTGTCCACTTGAGCATCATGACTGTATGGTAGGGATTTCCGTTCATGATGTAGCACGTGCAACATGTGATCTGCTCGATAGAGTTTCACGCAAGGGCGTAGCCCACCCATCAAATTTGGAGAATCTTGAATGACTCATGTGTTTGGAATGCTCGCAGCCATCGCTTTGACAGCTATCTGTTGGGGCGTGTACGGACCAGTCCTCCATTTTGGACGAGATGCGATGCAATCAGCATTGCGGCCCTTCGTCTGTGTGGGGCTGGCATACTTCCTCATTGCTGTCATATCGCCTGTGGCATTGCTGTGGCGAGGGGGAGAGAAAGGAAGCTGGACATCAACTGGTGTGCTATGGAGCATGCTTGCAGGAGTAGCAGGGTCACTTGGTGCACTCGGAGTCATCCTCGCTCTCACTGCTGGTGGCAATCCGATCTACATCATGCCGCTAGTCTTTGGAGGAGCACCTGTTGTGAACACGCTCATGAGCGCGTATCTCAACAAATCGTTCTATCAGCTCAAAGCACCTTTTCTTGCTGGCTTAATTCTCGTCATTACTGGCGCTGTCACAGTACTAATCTTCAAACCACAAGTACACGCCACGCCCAATCCACCATCGGTTGCTGCGGCGGTTGAGGCGGGGGCTGGTGACTCAGGTGGTGTAGAAAAAAAAGCAGAACATTTTATTGAAATACTTCTAGCAGTTTGTCTCGCACTTCTGAGTTGGGGAGTCTATGGGCCAGTGTTGCATAAAGGTCAGGCCGCGATGGGGGGCAGTCGTTTTCGGCCACTGATTTGCATCGGGATAGCATATTTTCTGATTGCTGTACTGGTACCGCTGGCACTTCTCCAGCCGCTTCAGGATAAAGGCAGTTGGAATGTCGTTGGAATTGCTTGGAGTACAGCTGCCGGTTCACTTGGTGCAATCGGTGCTCTGGGAACAATCCTAGCCTTCGCCTGTGGGGGCAAGCCGTTCACTGTTATGCCGGTAGTATTTGGTTGTGCCCCAGTTATTAACACGTTGACTACACTGAGCCTTTCGCACACTCCAACATCCGCACTCAGCCCGTTTTTTCTTGCAGGGATTTTGATTGTTGGAGTCGGCGCGGCAACGGTGCTTACTTTTGGTCCACGCGGGCAGCCGCCACCAAAAACGGCCTGACGAAAAGGCATCTGGTGGCATCAGTCGCGGGTTACAAATGGATCCTGGGGTACAGATAGGTCCTGGAGTACAGATAGATCATGGAGTACAGATAGAACTGGTGCAGTTTCACGTTCCTCTGGTATTGCCGAACCAGGAGATATGGTGTCTTTGGCAAAATTGAAACCCAAGGCTTTTACATGCCAAATAAAGCCAATCGGCCTCTTTCTGGAGCTGGGTCAGCGTAATCCCTTGAGGCATGAGGTAAACGTGACGTGCTTCCTTCGATTGTGGACAAATACCAAGGTCCCTTAGCCATAAGATTGCTTCATCCAGGTCGGAACGTGAATCGATAACAAATTTGATTTGGCTAGGTGTGGCACGAAGGCGCTGAATAATTTCATCACGACGACGTCGTTCTTCATGTCGTCGCTGCCATCCGGTTTCGGTGGCAGGCGTTGATGACTGTAACTTTGGACTCAAAGACATGAGATTCGCTGCTGGTGGTCCGTTGTCTGGTATTACGGTAGCTGCGGTCTCTATTGTGATGTGCTGTTTACTCTTTTTGAGGTGGTTACAAAGCAGGTTTATGTCAGGTGACAGAAGAGGTTCACCCCCGGTAATGACAACGTGCCCAAGGCTATAATTGAGAATTTCTGTAACTAAATCGTCAACAGATCGATTCCTTCCAGTTGGTTTCCATGAGGTGAAAGGTGTGTCGCACCACGAACAGCGGAGATTGCATCCGCTTGTTCGTACAAAGACACTCGGTGTTCCTGCAAGTCGTCCCTCACCCTGTAGTGATGAGTACACCTCAGCAATCTGAACCACTTTATTGTTCCCCTGAAGGCATGAAGGCGAGTACTCGTGGATCAGGCGCATTTACGGCTTCAAAACCAGCTGCGCGAATTAAGCACGAATCACACTCGTCACAAGGTGCTCCATTATCCGTGGGATCGTAACAACTCGTTGTAAGCCCGTAGTTAACGTGAAGTGATATACCTAAGCGAATGATTTCTGGCTTTGTAAGCGAAACGAGTGGTGCCAGTATTTCAAAGTGAGTGCCCTCGACTCCTGTCTTGGTTGCTAAGTTGGCGAGAGACCTGAATGCTTCGAGATATTCTGGCCTGCAGTCTGGATAGCCACTGTAGTCAACGGAATTTACGCCAAGAATAAGTGAAGAAGCCTCGCGTGTTTCGGCAAGCGCAAGAGCAAGTGATAAGAATACTGTGTTGCGAGCAGGGACGTAGGTCGCAGGTATTTCATTACTTCGGATTTCTTCGTGCCTATTCTTTGGTACCGCAATGGATTTATCTACAAGTGCACTTCCGCCGAATGAAGCCAAATCGATCGTTAGGGTAACGTGATCACGAATTCCTAAAGATCTCGCCACATCTCGAGCGGCACACAATTCGATGCGGTGACGCTGACCGTAGTCAAATGAAATCGCTGTCAATAAGTACCCTTTGGAAATCGCCCATGCTGCAGCCGTCGCTGAATCAAGCCCACCTGAGAGGAGAACTATGGCCCTGCCTTTTCGTGTGGGTTTGTTCATGGCACAATCTTCTTTATGAATACAAAAAATACAACACTTGATCCAAAGCCATCTCAGGATCTTCTTGAGACCTTTGCAAATCAATTCCCCAAACGAAACTATCTCATAGAAATTGTTTGTCCGGAATTTACCTCAGTGTGTCCAAAAACAGGCCAGCCTGACTTTGGGACACTCACATTTCGCTATATCGCAAACGCCCGATGCGTTGAGTTAAAGAGTCTCAAATTGTACCTGCAGGCGTATAGGAATGCAGGTATCTTTTATGAGAATGTGAGTAATCAAATTGTTGAGGATCTTGTCGGGATTCTTGAGCCGAAACAGTTCACGCTTGTTGCTCAATTTACGCCCCGGGGTGGTATTTCATCATGCATTACTATTTCTGAGCCTGAGGGTCAGCATCTGGCTGCAGCAAAGTGATGCCTTTCTGTCAATAATTATTAATGGATCGTGTATTCAAACGTATTTCATTTGTCCAACAAGGTGTTTCCTGCAATGTCTCGATCATCCAGTCATGTTCTTCTTTCAGCACTTGCTGATGAGTCTGCTTTCGAATTGACAGCTGTTGAACAATTTACCGCGATGGCGGCAATTGGTCTTGAATATTACAGCCTGCGTTTTATTGATGTAGGCAAAGGTATCAAGAATGTTATGGATTTAACAAAAAGCGAAATCCAGAAAGTGCGACATTTAGAAGACAGATATGGCCTCAACGTTGCTTCAATAGCGTCACCAATTGGAAAGGTGAAGTTGATTGATCAGCCCGACGGAACGAAAAATAAATATATTCCTTTCAAAAAATACCTTCAGAAAGATGTTGCAAAAGCCTGTGATAGAGCACATGCATTTGAGACAAAACTTATTCGGGGATTTTCTTTTTATCCACCAAGGGATCAATCTCCAGAATTATATTTGGAACAGGCTGTTGACCAAATCGGCCAGATTGCTGAAGCCTGCCACCGATCAGACCTTACATTTGGCCTCGAAGTTGAAGCAAATCTGGTAGGACAGAATGGTGACCTGCTTGCTGAGATTCATCGTCGAGTAAATCATCCAGCGTTAGTGCTTGTTTTCGATGCGGCGAATCTGCTTGTCCAAGGTTTCTCAACACGACAAATTTTTGATCAATGGAAAGCTATGAGGTCCGGCTTGGGGTGGGTTCATATTAAAGACTACAAGAAGGTAACTTCATCAATGCGAGGCAGACATGTTGATGAGGATATGCTCGCTCATTTTGTGCCTGCGGATTGTGGAGCGGGAGGTCATGCGAAAATACTTCAGGACCTCAAAACAATGCTTCCTGCACTCACACGTCGCCTCAAACGGCGAGGAATACCAGGTGTTTTCCTTGATCTCGAGCCACATGTACGAGGCGGAGGCCAGTTTGGGGGAACAAGCGGTCCGGACGGTATGGGAGTCGCACTTCGAAGTCTTTGCGGACTTCTTGACAAAACTTCGGTAAAATACCATCTCAGAGATTTCAGTGATCTTTTGGCGGCGCGAGGCATGTAGAGTGACACGAGTCAAAAAATATCCTTTGCTACATCTGGAAAAGTGGTCATGGCTGAAACAACAGAACCGGGTAGTTATTTTGTCGCCAATTATCCGCCATTTGATCGCTGGAATGAGAATGCCGTTGAGCAAGTATTCAGCGCCTTCGATGCGGTTGCCACCGATGCTGCCTTAGGGCTGTATCTTCACATCCCGTTTTGTCGAAAACGATGTAAGTTTTGTTATTTTCGCGTGTATACCGATGTCAAGGCAGCTGACGTTGAGCGATACTCCGACGCAGTGATTCATGAGGCACGCCTCGTTGCTGCACAGAAAGCGGTACAAGGCCGCGTGTTGAAGTACGTTTATTTTGGTGGTGGTACGCCGTCATTTCTCAGCGTCAAGCAACTTCAGCGACTCGTTGGTGGTCTGCATGAAAGTTTTGGTTGGAACGAAGCCGAAGAAGTCACGTTCGAATGTGAGCCGGGAACACTTGCTGAGCCAAAAATTATGGCACTCAAACAGTTAGGCGTTACTCGTATTTCTCTGGGCGTTGAAAATTTTAATGATTCTATTTTGGAGTCGAATGGACGCGCTCATCTTTCGAATGAAATTTTTCGTGCATGGGACTGGATTGAAAAAGCAGATTTCCCAAGCACGAATATCGACCTTATTGCAGGCATGGTTGGTGAGACAACGGAGTCGTGGCAGGAAACAGTTGAAACCGCACTCAAGCTTGCTCCAGATAGCTTAACGATCTATCAGATGGAACTGCCGTACAACACTGTCTTTGTCAAAAGTAGTAAAGACAATGGAGAGGCTGCTGCGGTCGCTGATTGGCCTACGAAACGTGCCTGGGTTGACTGGGCTTTTGATCGCTTTGTGAAGGCCGGATATTCAATATCGAGCGCTTATACATTAGTTCGGAACTCCAAAAATGTAGAATTCCGATATCGCGATATGTTATGGGAAGGTAGCGACCTTGTCGCACTTGGTGTCGCGAGTTTTGGGCACCTCTCAGGAATCCACTATCAGAATAAGACTCACTGGGATGACTATCTTGCGGCCATTGATGCCGAACAATTACCGCTCGTACGCGGTTTGGTTGCAGAACCACGAGAGTTGCTTATTCGAGAATTGGTGCTTGGGCTCAAAAAAGGCTCAGTTGACACGGCGAGGCTCCGTACCAAGTTCGGTATAGACCCACTTATCGAGTGGTCGGAAATTTGGAGTGAGTTGTGTGAAAAGGGATTTTTGAAACCAATAGAAAACAGTAATTCTCCTACATTGACGCGGCAGGGACTGCTTCAAGTGGACTCGCTTCTTCACCAGTTTTTTGACAAGTAAGAGCGAGCAACGTCGGCTGGGTCGCGGCTTTCGGTATGATACTGATTAAATTTGGTCGGTTGGTACATCTCGGTTGCCTGTGGTCTTCCATAGCAACTATTTTCTAGGGCTTAATGTGCTTTTGAAGAATTCTGTGGCGTTACTTTTTCAAGGTGTTTGCGGTTTATGAAGAATAGACGTCTACAGGAGCCTTCTATGCGATCAGCGCTGGGACAGCCACCCAAACAAAGCTATACCGAACGAAACACTCCTAGCTCATCTGCTGTGAATAAAACTATGGAGCAGGTGCCGCCGAGCAAAGCCATGCGGGAGCGTTTGCGGGCTTTATCGGCAGATCTGGTTGCATCCTGGTCCTGTGAAAAATTGCCAGCGGAGGTGAAGTCGCGAGATGGCTTACGTAAAGAGGCGGCAGACCTCGTTGAGAGAGCGCAGGCGGATGCATCGTTTATAGGTTGGACCATGGTCACCATTCTTTCTGAGGTGTGGCGGTACCAGATTGCGTCCACTGCCGCTGGTCAGCGACTGTTGTTGTTACCAGACTGTCCTTCGGTAGCGAAGTCGTTAGTGACTGATGACAGTTGTCCAGCAATATGTGGACCAAGTTGCGGTATTGGTACTGTCTGGTCTGCCGCACACGACAGCGGCTGGGTGGTTGAATCGAGTAGAGGTGCCGTAGCGGCAATTGGAAGTCTTTTGACGGGCCAATATCAAGGCATACTGGGTGTTGCGGAATTACATGATCTCGAAAAAGCATTTGGAATGCTCCCGGCCTTTGCATTTCCTGTTGCTGCAGTGCCTTTCCAGCAAAAAGAACACCCCGTGGGTGAAACGCTGACATGTAATCAGAGTCTTTTAAATGCTGGCATAGATGTTGAATGGGTGCTGAGTCTTCTTGGAGTTGCTGGAGGAACGCCCGGCCCTGTCGGTGACTATCTCCCTTTACTTCGGGAGGCTTCCGAGCTTTTCTCAGGCGAGTCAATTAATGAACTTGCAGATAAATATCATCTGGGCGACGGATTTGGCACTGGCTTGAATTGTGATAATGGATGCAAATCTGCCACAAGCAAGTCGGTGAATGTAACTGCTCGCCTCGCGGGTGAGTTTTTAGGCCGTGGTGGTAAATTTCTGCGCCCGTTTGTAACGCTTGCTGCTTTTGATGCAGTGTGCGGTGACCTTCATGAAAAAGAAGGTGAGCACGCATCCATGCCTATCAGCCGTGACACAGCCCGAGCTGCCGCTGTAGCCATTGAAATATTTCACAAGGCATCACTCGTTCACGATGATATTGAAGATGGCGACACTGCTCGTTATGGGAAGCCTACAGTTCATATAGACCATGGTATTCCAGCAGCGATCAATATAGGTGATTACCTTGTGGGTGCTGGCTACCGACTCATCGCTGGTCTGGAGAGCTCACCAAGTGTTAGGAGTGATCTGCTTACAATCCTAGCCGATGCTCACGTTCGACTCTCACGTGGCCAAGGCGCTGAATTATGGTGGCGGGATGTGGACGACGATGTGACTTCCCTGGAATGTCTAGAAATCTATGGTTTAAAAACCTCTCCGGCCTTTGAAGCAGCTGTTGCGATGGGTATTCGTCTTGCGGGGCTGCAACCTGCCGATGCCCTTTCTGTGAGTCGGTATGCGTTGCATGTCGGGACAGGTTTCCAAGTATTAAATGACTTGAAGGACTGGCAAGGTGATCTTGAAAATGATAGGCGAGTGGCTGGTGATATTCTTGGTGGTCGGCCAACTGTGATGTGGGCACTTGCCCTTGAAAATCTTAACGAGACTGGCCGGTTGGAACTTTTACAGTTGAGAGAGTTGTGCTCCGTTAAAAAGCATTCCGCAGGGGAAGCGTCCTCATCGATACAGACTGCACGGCGGCTATACAGTCAAGCTGGCGTTTTTGAAAAGGCTGCAAGAATCGTGTTGAGGGAGAGACAGGCAGCCACTGAGGCGATCAGGGACTGTCGCTACTCGAGGTTACGGGAGGTTCTAGAGTTTCTCCTAGATCTTGCGGTGCCCCAACAAGCAATAGACGATCTGCTTACGGTGAAAAGAGCAGTTTAAAGCAGGGTTTTGGTGAGTGGGTGCACGATTTCTGGTGGTAGCGTCATACTATTGGCATGGTGAACAAGAACAATCCCTTGCCTGCTAAAGTAGATGCAACTCGTTGTGTTGAGGATCTTATACGTAAATTTGTTCCGTTAGAGGAATTTGGGAGTATCCGCGCAGTTGACCCAACTCTAGTTGCTGAACCTTTTCAATCTCTTCTTGTTCACCACTCGCATATGACGGTAGCGATGGAGAATTTTCACGGCTATTCGGTATCGCTTAAAGTAGTCAATGCAATAGCAGACAAAGTTGATGATGAAAATTTTTATACACGAGAGATTGTGCTCACAAGCCCACACTGTGAGAGTGAAAAATTTGGTTGCTCGCAGTGGTTGCATCGAGACCTCAAAGGTTCGGAGCACGTCGTTCAATACGGTATTGTAAAAATCGCAGTCGATCGATTACCGGAAAAGCTAGTAGCTCTTATTCAAGCAGGTGATACACCTTTAGGGCGGATACTGATTGAGGCTGAATTGCATCGTGATGTTCGCTGTGTGTCTTTGTTCGAGCTTGCCCCGGGCCCACATTTTTTGAAAATCTGCCCTGGTTTCGAACAAGGTGCTCTATCACGGACATATGGGCGTTTTGCAACTATTAGTATTTCGTCAAAGCCGGTTATTGATCTGTTCGAGGTGGTGATTCCATCAGCTAGTTAACCGTGATGGATGTCGAGCTATTCATTGCTATCGAGGTAGAAAGTTTTGAAGGTTGCTTGGTTAGATGCAAAAAGGTGGGCTTATCAGGGTTTTAGGTGGTTTGTTGGCCACTTTGGTTCGGCTAAAAAAAAGTTTGAGTAAATTGTAGTAGTTGTCAAAAACCGCGGGGTTTGAGGTGTTTTGTTGGTGTTGACTCACTGCGTAAGATGACAGTAGAGTCCGTCATCTGGCAAGGATGGCAGGCAGGGCAAGCCCTGCGGGCAGCCCGCAAAGGTCGTCTGTTTCCTAGTTATTCTTTTCAGGTAGTGCCTAGGCGATTCTCTCCGAGAAGGAATGCGGGGAGGTCTAGGGCCGATCGGAAGATGTGGACCGAACGGTGGATCGAGCAAGATGCCGATCGATGGCAATCAGGAGGCCTTAGGAATCAATATCATGACTTATTGATCATGATAGTGAATCCGTTTTGACTAGCTGAAAGTGGCTAGAGAGAGGGTGGTAGGGAGATGCAAAAGACTGTGTACACAACTGGTGAAGCCGCCAAAATTTGTAAGGTGAGCCAGCAGACGATTATTCGTTGTTTTGATTCGGGGCAGTTAAAAGGTTTTCGAGTTCCGGGTAGTCGTTTTCGACGTATTCCACGAGACCAACTGTTCCTCTTTATGAAAGACAATGGGATTCCAACTGATGCGTTGGAAAGTGGTCGGAGGAAAATTCTTGTCGTTGACGACGACCAAGATCTTGTAGAACTCATAACTGACGTCTTAGAACGTGATGGCCGGTTTGAGACTCGTAGCGTCAACAACGGTTTTGATGCCGGCATGATGGTGAAGGACTATCGTCCCGATCTGATCGTTCTTGATGTAATGCTTCCTGATATCAACGGGAAAGAAGTTTGTCAGAGAGTTCGTAGTGACACTACTATGGACGAGGTCAGAATTGTTTGCATATCTGGTATGTGTGAGCCTGACAAGATTGAGGATCTCAAGGCTTGTGGTGCCAACGAGTTTCTTCAAAAGCCGTTCGAGGCAGATGTTCTTGTCGACAGAATTTGCACGCTGCTCGATATTGAATCCGTCCCGGCAGCGTCATGAGATGATGGCTGTTGCTGGATGGTTGCTCGTTCGCAGGAAGACGAAGCCACATGTGGCACTCCCAGTCCCGCGTCAAGCCTTTAT
>PKCL01000461.1 GCA_002862165.1 Planctomycetaceae bacterium | reverse complement strand
GAGCCAGCTAATACGCCGAGCGCAGAGACGCCAGCAAGACGATCGGCGAGTATGGTGCAGCCTGCGAGTAGGCGACCACGGTTCGTACTTGAGAGTCGATATGCTTTGACAACATCACCACCTATTGAAGATGGCAGGCAGAGATTGAAGAAGACTCCTTCAAAAAAACGCCATATAAAAAAACTGGTTGAGTGAACAAAGCCAATAGGACGGGCAAGCGATGACCAGCGGATACCGGCAACTACTTGGATTACGATAGCGACAGCTTGTGCAGCAGCGTACCACTGCCATTCAAGAGACTTTAATCGCCGAACGAGTGATTCCCATTCGACTTGTTGGAGTACAAAGACCATCAAAACAACGGTCGCAAATATCCGAAGTGTGAATGCAATCCAGGAATTTCGACGGTCTTTTTTCTTTATTTGATTGATGGACTCAGTTGTTTGAGGGGTCGGCGATGAATTATGTTGTACGGTCGTCGACATCAGATAACGAATAATGGGTTAAGGTGAAGAGTTCTTAGACTAATTGAAATTATCTCACGTTGGAACGTTGTTAATCAACGGTGGTACCGTATCTGCAAGCTAATGTCGAGGCGGATCGAAATGCTGTTATCGGTTAGTCAGTGGTTTGGGGACAAACTCGTGGTAAGAGCAATGTCATATGATCATTCTTTAAGTAATACGCACCATCTCTTCTAATAACGAAGAATTTAATTCTGGCCCTAGCTATACCTTTTTCAGAGCACCGTGAACGAGAACAAAACTTCTTGTGCGATTCGAAGCCTGAAACTGTACGACACCGATTGCTCGTGGTCCCACGCCACCAACTTTTTCAACGACACCCTCACCATACTCCTCATGGACTACCGTATCTCCAACATTAAAAGAAACATCTTTTTCTTTTTTCTGGTCAAGTTTGTTTGCTGTACTTATCGCAGGAGATTGAATCGATTTTAAGGTTACCTTTTGTTTTTTTAATGGTTTCGATCGACTCTTTTTCTGGTCTTCTTCCTGAATAAAATCAGAGTCCATTTCTAGAACTAGACCGTCTGGCCGTACTTGTTCGTCCATTTGCTTAGAGTCAGAAGATTCATTGAATTGATCATCTGAAGCATGCGTCTCAGCAGACGAAAAATAGCTCGCAAACGTATCATGCGAAATGTAGTTTTCATCTTGGTTATGATCGTCATCCGATGCATCTCTCATTGAGGGTGCTTCTGGTCCACATAGGTAAGCTTCTTCTCCCATCATCTCAGTGAGGAAAACACTTGGTGCCGAAATTCTTCTATTGCCACGATAGTCTCGGATTCTGGATGCACTTGCGTGAACTTCTTGTTGCCCACGAGTAATTCCAACAAAGACTAGCCTTCGTTCCTCTTCAAGCTGATCATTATCGTTGAGGCTTCTTTCGTGGGGAAGAATCCCATCCTCCAGAGCAATCATGTAAACTACAGGAAACTCTAATCCTTTACATGCGTGAAAGGTCATGAGCGCAACTTGGTTTCCAGCCGGGTCCCAGATGTCTGTATCTGCCACAAGTGCGGTCTGTTCAAGAAATTGACTAAGTGGATCATCATCGGGTAACACTGGTTTAAATGATTCATCGACTTGCCTGGCCGCAGTGACAAGTTCTTCAACATTAGCGAGACGTTCATCTCCTTCCTCTTCTTTTTCAGCACTGAGTAGATCTCGATAGCCAGTTTTTTCCAGAATGGCTTCAACAAGTGGAGCAACGGCGCCGTTTGATTGTCGTTGCACCGCTTGTATGGCTTGAAAAAGAAGCCCGAATTTTTCGTAAGATCGTACAGCACGGCGAGTGAGTGCAGGCACCTTCGCAGCATGGCGAGTAGCATTGAGGTGGGAAATATCTTGTTGTTCCGCCCATGCGGCAAGCCGATCGAGAGATTGTTTTCCGATCCCTCGTGGTGGCACATTTACAATACGGAGAAAAGCTTCATTATCACGTGGGTTTTTCAAAAGCCTAAGCCATGCAACAATGTCACGAACTTCTCGTCGTTTAAAAAATTCAAGTCCTCGAACGAGTTGGTACGGAATTTGATGATTGCGTAATGCTACTTCTATTGAACGCGAAAGTGCATTTGTTCGAAAAAGGATACAGAAGTCTTTGGGTTGACGCTTGCCAGTACGGATGGCATCAGCTAGTTCAGTTGCGATGCGTTCGGCTTCTTCGTGGCTGGTACTATCGAGGAAAATCTGAAGAGGCTCTCCCGCGGTAGCATCAGTTTTGAGTAGTTTTTGTTTTCGACGACTGTTATTTGCAATTACACGATCAGCAGTGGCAAGGATATTCGCACTACTACGATAGTTCTGCTCGAGGGTTACAACACGGGCATCAGTATAGTCTCGTTCAAATTCAAGAATGTTTCGAATACTCGCGCCACGCCACCCATAGATTGCTTGATCTGGATCACCAGTTACGGCTAGGTGTTGATGATCGAGTGAAAGACCTCGAAGGAGACAGTATTGGACAGCATTTGTGTCTTGATATTCATCGACGAGAATCCAGCGATGACGGGCATCGAGTTGGCGTCGCAGGTCTGGGTTGTCAAGTAGTAGTCTTGCGGAGTGCACGAGCAAATCATCAAAGTCGACGGAATTTGAATCAAGAAGCATTTCTTGATAGACCGGCCATAACTTGACGACAATGTCGTCAGCTGGGCGACCCCAGCGAGGCTCGAACTGATCTGGCGTAACAAGGTCATTTTTTGCTCGGCTGATTGTAGATGCTAATTTTCCTAGCGGGGTGTGCTTTAGTGACAGTCCGAGTTTTTTTGCCGCCCGTCGAAGTACTGCTTGTGAATCATCGGTATCTAGAATGGAATAGTCACTAGTAAGACCACAGAGGCGAGCGTGTGCTCTGAGTAGACGTGCAGAAAAACGATGAAAGGTCCCCATTTCAATTGGTTGTGGACCAACTAAGTCGGTGACTCTTTTTCTCATTTCATCAGCGGCTTTATTCGTAAAAGTTAAAGCGACAATCTGATGTGCCGGAACACCTTGTGTAATAAGATGGGCCACACGGTGGGTAACGACCCGTGTTTTCCCACTGCCGGGTCCTGCTAGTACAAGAAGCGGCCCTTCCACATGCGTGGCGGCTTCACGCTGGCTTGGATTAAGAGAATCAAGTGAAATTTGCTGCATGCCTGGTATAGCTACCCGTGTAAAAAAGGCTTTGACAGGAGTTTCAAGCCTGCTGTCATGAATTCATAAACCTGACTACGCAAAAGGTAGTAGTCGAAATGCATTTAATTTGAGTATATTCAGCAGACCGTCTAGTTGTTGAAAAGATATAAACTTTTTACAACATTGCGGTGCGTTAGCATGTAGGATAACGCTCAGACTTATTAAACAGACTTTCAGGCACTAACTTCGTCAGGCCTGAGTCATGACAAAATTTTTGCACGGGAGGGACCCCATGCCTCGCATTCCATATAAAAGTTTGACGCAATCAGATGAACTCTCTGAAAAATTAGAGATGAGTACTGCGGAAATTGGTTTGTCTGTTCGAACGACAAATTGCCTCGAAGAAAAAGGTATTTTTACAGTTCATGATCTTTTGAACTGTACTCGAGCAGATTTGCTGAGTATTTCTAATTTTGGTGAAAAGACTCTTGAAGAAGTCTATAAATCTCTTGAGAAAATTGGTTTTTTTCGAAAGCAACAGTCTGGTGACGATATCGTTGTAACTCGAACTAGTACAGTCTCAAGCGCACCCTGAAAGTTATTTCTTAGCAGAATGTTGGGGCGGTTCATGAAGCCCGGTCTGGCACTTTATCCGTATGGAGGATTGCTATGATGCTCCTTCGTACCAGAATCGTACAGAGATTTTTTGTGCATTTGATTCAACTCTTAAGCCGCCCGGAGAACTATTCGTGAGGCTGCCGACATTCTTTAACAAGAAGCGTGGGAATCGACGAACTGGCTTACCTGTGTGGGGTTCACTGGGAGAAGGTATTTATCACGCAGTCTTGTTAGTAGCCGGGCTCATAATCGGAGTATTGATGCTCGCTGGTATTGCTGTACCGGAATGGAGAATCAATAACCAGTTTGTAGGGGTGAATGGTCGGCTTATCGGAAAGGGATTAGCGAGACACACACTTCGGGATGTATTCGGAGGTACAAAGTATGCGTGGCGACCTGCACTGTTGGTGCAATACGACGTCGATGGAGTGGAGGTAGAGTCCTGGGATACAGTTCATTCCTCGGAGACGCATGAAATAAGAGATGTTGCGGTTCATCAATTAGATGATTTAGAGCTTGGTGATGATGTGCGCTGCTGGTATGACCCGAATGACATTGAAACAGTAGTACTCAAACGAGGATATAGCTGGTGGCTCTGGCTGCTGACACTATTACTCCCAGGTGCACTCGTTACTTTCGGTGCAACCGGTTTGATACATTCTTTAAAAGCCTGGGGACGCTCCGAAGAGCGTCAGGCTGCACAATTCGGTCGGCTTTTGGAAACGCTGGCCAGTCCATTGCCAGAATCGGTTGGTTTTCCAACAATACCGGCGTGCGATAATCTTGTAAATTCTCCCGGCATGATGTTACGGTTTCGATTGCCGACAGAGAGTCCCGAACTCTGGTCTCTCATCGGAGCCGGGCTCTTCTCTGGGCTATGGAATGTTGTTGTCGCATTATTAGCTGTAAATGTGGGTTTCAATGTAGCTGGAGGGCGAGCAGACTGGTGGCTTTTGGGGCTACTCGCACCGTTTGCTATCGTAGGAGTGGCCTCGATAGGTCTTTTTTGTCGGCAGCTTTTTTTTGTAACTGCTGTAGGCCCAACCCATGTCGAGATTTCAGACCACCCTCTTTGTCCTGGAAAAACTTATCAAGTTCTTCTTTCACAGGCTGGCTCAGCTTCATTTCAAAAGTTAGAACTGTTCCTCGAACTCGAGGAACAGGCAACATTTCGTCAAGGCACCGATGTTCGGACAGAAAGGCAGATTGTGTGGCAGTTTTTAATTCGTTGCTGGAAGGATGTTGAACCACTGCCGGGCACACCGTTTGAGGCCGACGTACAATTACAATTACCAAGCGAAGCAATGCACTCATTTCACTCGACTCATAATGCAGCGAGTTGGCGGCTTGTGCTACGTGGAGTGCCAAAGCGTTGGCCAGCACTCGTAAGAGTTTTTCCAGTCGTAGTATTTCCAGCAGATGGCACAAAAAGCACTGGAAAGAAAAAGTGATAGGTACTCAGATCCGAGAGAAATCATATCGATGACAGAGTCAAGACGAATGGATCAAAGTATGCTTGATTCTTATCAGCTTCAGCAAAATCCAAGAATCAATGTTGTATTTAATCATGAAAACATTCAATACAGTGGAGCGGATCAACTTCGGATTCACTATGTTGTAGACGGTGTAGATCCGCATACCGTTGCGGCCATAGAACGATCAGTTGTTTGGTATACCGAGGGAAAAGGTGAGGAAGATTTTGATGTGGTCTTCTTTGAACGAGTACAACTCGATAAGCGTAAAGACGGTATAAAAGCATTGCCGAAATCCGTGAACACAGAACATCTGACGGGGGCCCTCGCCGTAAATCTTCCTCATAGCCCGTTATCTTATGAAGGAATTATTGTCAAAATTCGTTGGTGTGTTCGTGTGCGTGTTTTTTTTCGGAGTGGTAGGGACTTTGTTTCAGAGCACGTTTTTTTTCTAGGAAATGTACCGTTAGCACAGCTTTCTGGAAAAGTAGGGCACTAGATGAGTTCGGTAGTATTTCAAAATCCGTTTTCGACACGCTTTACTCGACCGGGTGTTATATCCTGGTACTCAACAAATGCATCTCCAAGTGTTCTGCTTGAAAATTTGGAAGAATTAGATGATAGAGCACTTATTTCTGGACCACATGGCAGTGGGAAATCGACACTTTTGAGCCATTGTTGTTCTGCAGCACGAGCACAAGGATACGAGGTTTACTATTTCCGCTGTTATTCGTGGGTTGACGTAGTCCGTGCCGTAAGATTGCTTGTCGAATCGAGTCCAAAGCATGACTTTGTGTGTATTGATAGCTTAGAGATACTTCGGTTTTTTGGATGGTTCTTCTGTTTGGTTGCAGATTTCCGGCGTGTTCGTGTTGTTGTGACCGTGCATAAGAGGCCTTGGTGGTGCATGTGGCCGGTATTAGTAAATACTGAAACAAGTTTTAGAACGTTTCATGAACTGGTCCAAGGGTTAATGGCCAAATGTTCTTCAATGGAGACGATTAAGTTCAGTAATGTCATGCTCCAAGATATTTTTAAGCGGAACGCGGGTAACTTGAGAGAGTCTTTTTTTGAACTTTATGACCATTACGAAGTTCATTCCAGGACATTACGCCAAATTAAAAACAGGCAATAAATTTTTTATGGCAGGGGTGGAATACAGGTAAAGTTGTCTTTTTGTAACGATCAAAACGGTGATGTCGAATGTACGGTGGTCGAGAAGAAAATTCTCGAAAGAAAACAATGTTTTTATGGAGTAGCGGGTCACGAACGCAACCTAGGTTAAGAGTGATGGCAGGATCAGTGGGTTATTTGCCCAGCCTGGCACACCTGACAAAAGGAGAGTGTGATGCGTTCGCCGCGTATTTTAACAACAGTATTTATTTTCATCGGAATTGCGATCAGCAATCAATCTGCCGTTCGGGCCCAGTGTTGTCTATCGGGTCTTTTTTCAGGTTGTGGTTGTTTTAAAACAGCTGTGCCAGCATATGCTGTTGCACCTGTCCCGGCACCACCACCGGTGACACCCATTATGGCACCCGCTGTTATGGCACCTGCTGTTGTAGCACCACCCCCGCAACCTGTAATGGTACCTGTTCAACAGGTAAGTTATGTTCCGGAGACCACGTATCAGACGAAATATCAATGCGTACCTGTCACATGCTACCGACCTTCATGTGAGATTGATCCATGCACAGGCTGTGCTGTTGAATGCATGGAGCAGGTCACAAACTATGTCCAAAAGCAAGTGAGTGTCCCAGTTACTCAATATCGGGCTGTCTACACAACGAAGTATGTTCAAGTTCAGCCTGGCGCTAGTGCTCCTGGCGTTGCAGGTAGCATTCCAGGACCTGCTGGTGTTGCAACAAGCCCTTTTGCCACACCGGCGCAAACAACTCCTCAGGCTTGGGGCGCTGCGGGAACGGCAGCGTCACCATCGGTCCCAACTCAACAACCAATTTTGCCACCATCGGCTCCTAGTAGTACGTATCAGCAACAAATTGTTCCTCAAAGTGGCAACTATGCACCGACCCAACAAAATCCGGTCCCGCTACAGCCGATGAATGTTCCTGCATTGACACCAGCGCCATCACTCAAGCCGATACCCGAATTAACACGAGATGCTTCTGGTCAACAGTCTTTGAATTCCAACTCAGGAAGTTTTACTGCCCCGAATTCATCGAAAGACACGAGTTATGGACAGCCGAATCAGCAGCAGGCAGGAAATCCAACTGCAATAGTCCCTTCACCATCATTACGGCCGATACCACCTGCAACAAGCAGCTCAACGAGTAATAGTCGAAGTTCTTACGGCACCCCACTGCGGGGTAATAGCGACATGCCAGTCCTCCCGGGCAATGGTCCAACGACAACGACCCGGGCATTTCCAAAGCTTTTAGAGCCGACTGGTCACACAACGTCTTGGAAGCCTGCCAGCCAAAGGATCACAAATCAACCACACGGATCGGATAGGCAAAATTCTTGGCAACCCGCATTCACGAAAGTACCCTCGGGAACGTATGCTCAGGGATGGCAGCCGACGTATCCGACTGCAGCACTCCCCACAACCGCTCAGTAGTTTCCACCGTGACAAATGCCGAGATTGCGTTGATTTTTGACCACGTGGCCGATCTTTTGGAATATCAGGGAAGTAATGTATTTCGCGTCCGTGCGTATAGAAATGCTTCTCGATTAGTACAGGGGATAGTTGAGCCACTTGCAACAATACGGGATGCACCAGACCGATCTCTTCTGGATCTTGACGGTATCGGTAAAGATCTTGCTAAGAAATTAGAAACGCTGTTAGATAGCGGCCAATTGCCAATGCTTAAGCAGTTGGAAGAGGAGGTGCCGCAGGTTGTTTTCGACCTTATGCGAGTACCAGGACTTGGCCCCAAGAAAGTAAAACTTCTGATGGCCGAGATTGATTTAGAGTCGTTGGATGATTTAGAAAAAGCCTGCCAAGACGGCAGAGTGAGTCTGCTCAAAGGGTTTGGCAAGAAAACTGAGTCAACAATTCTATCAAATATAGCATTTGCAAAAAATCCAGAGAACTCAAGACTCCTTTGGAATGAAGCAGATCAAATTGTCCAACTCGTAGTTGAGTGGATGAAAGAGTGCAAGGTAGTTCAACAAGTCGAGGCTGCAGGCAGTTGGCGACGCGGTAAAGAGACAGTCGGTGACATTGATATCCTTGTTGAAAGTAATCAGCCAAGTGAGGTAATGAGTCATTTTGTGGCTTGGGAGCATACAGACCAGGTAATAGTTCAAGGGGATACCAAGACGAGCATTCGTGGCCCACGTGGGATTCAGATAGATATGCGTGTTGTTGCAAAAAAATCTTTTGGTGCTGCCTGGCAATATTTTACAGGATCAAAAGAGCATAATGTTCGACTACGAAGTCGGGCTAAAAAACTTGGTCTTTCTATTAATGAATATGGTGTGAGCCAACTCGATCAATCTGGTGGAAAGATAGTTGCAGGTCAGAGTGAAAAAGAAGTTTACAAAGCCGTAGGTCTTGAGTGGATTCCACCGGAACTTCGTGAAAATCATCGTGAATTTGAATTTGCAGAAAATCATCAACTTCCGAAATTGATTACGATCGATGATATCTGTGGCGATTTACACATGCACACTACTGCCACAGATGGCGAGGCGACATTGCTTGAGATGGCAACGGCCTCCATTGCTCGTGGATTGAGATATATCGCTATTACCGATCATAGTAAACGAGTGACTATGGCGCGTGGTCTTGATGATACAAGGCTTTATGAACAGTGGGAGGCAATTGATCAATTAAATCAATCATTAGCCTCAGATGGAGGCAGTCCCTTGATTGTCTTAAAAGGAATCGAGGTTGATATTCTGGAAAAGGGGGGGCTCGATTTATCTGACGAGGTACTTTCTCATGCTGATTGGGTTGTTGCAAGTTTGCATTATGGTCAGCAGCAGTCCTCGGAACAGATTACGGGCCGTCTACTAGATGCTGTCTGTAATCCGCATGTGAGCTGTATTGGGCATCCAACGGGCCGTCTCATAAATCGACGCCCGGCATATAAGGTGGATTTACAATGTGTTATCAATGCGGCGGCAGAACATGGGACCTGTCTCGAGATCAATGCTAATCCGTGGCGACTTGATCTGGATGATCGTTGTGCTGCCGCTGCAAAAGAGGCAGAAGTTAAATTCGCTATATCAACAGATGCTCACTCAACTATCGGGCTTGATGTGATGCGATGTGGAATACTTCAGGCGCGAAGAGCAGGTTTGGAAGCAAGAGATGTGGTTAACACCATGCCCCTATTAAAGCTTAAGGAAATAATACAAAAACGTCATCGATGACAATAGATGGGTTGTCGACGTTTGAAACAACAGTTATCGAGTGTTCTGAACACAGCGAAACCCTACGTGATTACATCCGCTTGAGACCTCACCTTTTCCACGGGTTCCAAGGATATAACGTGAGCAGTACTGTTCGGTGCAAAGAAAAGACCCACCCCGCTGGATGCGCTTTAAGATTCCTGGCTCTTGAGGATCAAAACTCGTATCTGGTCCGGATGGGTTAACTGAAGGTAACTCTTCATTTTTTTGCTTTTGATAGGTATCTGGTCGATACCAATCCGCGCACCACTCCCAGACATTACCAGATACGTCAAATAATCCATACGCGTTTGGAGGATATTGTCGAACCGGTGCGATACCGGCAAAGCCATCCTCGGCAGTATTCTGACTTGGGAATTGACCCTGCCATGTATTTGCCATCCACTTCCCATCTGGACAAAATTCATCACCCCACGGATACACATTTCCTGTGAGGCCCCCTCGCGAAGCGAATTCCCACTCAGCTTCAGTTGGTAGTCGCTTTCCTGCCCATTTTGCGTAAGCGACAGCATCTTCGAAAGCTATTTGAACGACTGGATAATCCATTTTGTCGTCTATCGTTGACTCTGGACCAAGTGGGTGACGCCAATTCGCTCCTCGAACATAGGCCCACCACTGAAGATGATTCGACAAAGGAACGGGTCGGTCTGGTGGTGTGAAAACGATTGAACCAGCGACAAGGTTTTCTACTGGTGCGCCCGGAAAGTCTTCGGGACGAGGTGGGATTTCTGCAACGGTTACATACTTAGTCGCCTCAACGAACTTACTAAATTGTTGGTTTGTGACTTCCGTGGTATCAATCCAAAAACCATCCACAGTAACTGAATGAATCGGACGAGCATCTGTCATTGGTTTGTCACCGCCGTGTGGTATACCACGAGGATCGAGACATCCTATTGAAAATGTTCCCCCGGGAATCCAAACCATTTCGTCAGGAGACTTTCCGGGGGCTGCGTTACTCGCAACTTTTGTTTTTTTAAACGCAACTGTAGAAGTTCGTGTTTTTGATACCTCATCTGCAACAGGAAGAGCACTCTGTTTTTGTTGCAAATTATTTTTTTTTGGCAGGGCGATTCGGCAACAAAACCACAGTAGCATTGCTGCACTAATACCCATGGTGAGTTGAGCGCCCGTTGAGTGAAGAATCCTTGACCCAAGTTTTTTCCCAGAGGGACTCTGCTTAGAATTCAGGGGAGTTTGTTTAGTCATTTTTAGAAACCTTGTTTAATCCTTTATGAATTAATTGCCAGCGATTCTTAGACCACCAATAAGAAAAACGGTGCTGCGAAATCTTTGCCAGCGTATTCTCTTCTCTTTGCATTTTGTTAATTACATATAACATGTCGTCAGCCATTGGTTCTTTTGAAAATTGTTTTAAAATTTTTGCAGCAGCAGTATGGTCAGTGAAATCGCCGAGTTCTTTCTGCATTGTGCGAAGAGTTTTCTGGCAT
>PKCL01000217.1 GCA_002862165.1 Planctomycetaceae bacterium | reverse complement strand
AGCTTTGTAAAAAGTAAATCTGTGGCCTCCGACAAGGTTCTGTCGGCTAAAATAAGTTCAGCCCACTGTGCTGCAGGTGTTTCAGGGTAACGAAGGATGACTTCTCGGAATCCTTCCTGATCGCCGGTTACGAGTGCGGCAAGACACGTATCCCAGCTTTCTGAGCGGGTCGCCTCCCAGCGAGCAGAGACAAAAAGGCCGAGTAAAACGAGGATAAGGCCACCAATCGCAACGGAAAGAATCGGCGTCACGTACGGGCGCAGACGATCTGAAAGATTTTCCACTCGCTCGGCAAGGTCGTTTTCCTGCAGTTCATGCCGACGTTCCGACTTCATCGCGTTCTCCATTCGTGTATTTTTACCACGCTCGCCGCCGTGTAGCGGATTCACAAATTACCATACTTCTTGCCAAATAGACGCTTCTTAAGGCGAAGCGTCAAGGTGACCCTAGCAGTGTGGTAGAGTCCAACAACACTGACAACCATGCCAACGAAAGAAAACTCCAAAAACCACCGAACAAACCCTCATCGGGGCCTGAATACTGCTCAAATGGAAGCAGTTCTCGCATCCGTAGGCCCGCTCCTCGTCCTCGCTGGCGCGGGAACGGGTAAAACGCGTGTTGTCATTTCTCGAATCTTTCACCTTGTCCGCCAAGGAACACCGCCTGAACGAATTTTGGCGGTTACATTCACCAATAAAGCAGCCCGCGAAATGGTGCTGCGTATCGGCAGGAAATTTGACACAAAACGCAAACCACACAGAGACGAAAAGAAAGATACCCAGCCTCAGAAGCCTGAAATATCAACCATTCACTCACTCTGCGTTCGCATTCTTCGTCGTCACGCTGAACGGGCTGGCTACCCGAAACGTTTTGTGATTGTGAACCGAGGGGAACAAGAAACGACTGCCCGGAGAGTGCTCAAAGAGTTGAAAGTAGCTGAAGCAACCCTCCGACCAGCTGATCTCCTTGACCGTATTAGCCGATGGAAAAGCCGCGGTGTTCGACCAAATGAGGTCTTCGACACCCTCTCTGTTGATGCCGATGATTCCTGGGATCTTGCGGCAGCAGGATATCAGCGTTATCAGCGACTCATGCAGAGTGTTGGTGCTGTCGACTTTGATGACTTACTTCTCCTTGTTGACCAGCTTTTCGAACAAGATGATGTCATTCGACAACAAGAGGCCACTCGCTTCGATCACATTCTGGTTGATGAGTATCAGGATACAAGTGGTATTCAAGAACGTATTCTTTCAGCTCTTGCCCGTGATCATAGAAGCCTCTGTGTTGTCGGCGACGATGACCAATCGATTTATGCATGGAGGGGCGCACAGATCTCTCATATTCTTGATTTCCCAACTCGCTGGCCAGGCGCCACAGTTGTCCGACTGGAGGAAAACTATCGGTCAACTCCTGAAATTATTGAAGCCGCTAACCAGCTCATTGAATGCAATTCACGTCGACACGGCAAAACACTTGTTTCCAAAGTTCCTTCAGGGCTCAAGCCGAGCATTATGCAGGCCCAAGATGAAGTTGACGAAGCACGCCGCGTTACGGCCGACGTAGCGAATCTACTCATGGAGCGATACGCACCCCCGAATGAAATGGCTATTCTTGTTCGAACAGGTGAGCAGACTCGTGTCTTTGAAACTGAACTACGCCACCAAAATATTCCTTACGAACTTATTGGAAGCCGTTCTTTTTTCGACCGACGTGAGGTCAAGGATGTGCTGTCATTCCTTCGGCTTCTTGTTGATCAGAGCGACGACCTTGCACTTGCACGAATCGCAAATGTGCCACCCCGTGGTCTTTCGTATAACGCGATTGAAAAGGCCCGCAAGAAAGCTTCTGAGGCAGGAAAAACTATCTGGCTTACACTTCTCGAACTGAAACAATCCGGAGAGCTGTCGCCTGCGGCGTCCACCGGTGTGGAAAAACTTAAAAAACTTATCTCGCTCGGTCCAGCCAGCAACACCAGTGGTTTAACGGCGGCAGATGCACTCCAGCGAGTCTTGGAACAGGCTCATTACCGTCAGTACCTTGAGAAAGAATTCGAGGATGAAAAAGAACAGGAGTCACGCTGGCAGTCGGTAGAGGAGATTGTCAACGGTTTAACTCGATACGAAAAAGAGCATGGAGGTGCCGAACCTGCAACTACTGTTCAACGATATCTCGACGACCTCATTCTTGAAGTGACAGAAGCAGAACGGTTTGAGGAAGATAAGCAAAAAGGTAACGCCCTGAAACTCATGACACTCCATGCTGCAAAAGGTCTCGAATTTGACTGCGTATGGATGGTTGGTTTAGAGGAGAACCTTTTACCTCATATCAGAGCAACAAATGAAGGCCTCTCCGCAATCGATGAAGAACGACGCCTTTGTTACGTTGGAGTCACTCGTGCTCGACAACGACTTGTTCTTTCCCTTGCCCTGACTCGTATGAAATGGGGAAAAGCAAAACCCTGTAAGCCGAGCCGATTTCTCTACGAACTCACTGGACAACCAGAAAAATTCAGCGAGGGACCTGCAACACCAAGAGAGAAAGTGGGCGCAAAACCACGAAAACGTCATGTACCAAAATGACAACACACAGGTGGAAAAGGCCTGGCAATTCCTTGAGAATACAACACCGGCAGCAGTACTTCATCGTGTTCAACTTCGAAACACATTCGGCAACATTCCAACAAGGTTCCAGAGTCCTCCCTTTCCTGCTGCAATAGTGGCGTACATTTCGGCAACACCCTGAGCGAGCTGCTCCCCCTTACGATGCCAAGGGAACCACGGCGGAGGCGGCCAAACCCGTAACGGCGCTCGAAGAATTGAATTATGCACCAATGGTAAAAACAATGGATTATGAACATGCCCGAGGCCGCTCTGAGGGTTTTCAATGGTGCCGCCGGGAAAACCACCCCAGGGAACATTTGCGACAGCGTACGCAAGCGCAGACCATGCATTGACAGCAACAACCCCATATCGCAAATGTTCAATCAAAAATTCGACTTGAGAGGCATCATGCGTTGCCATTCCATCAGGACGCGTGACGCTTGCAGCAAGCGTTCCTGGCAACTCGTGTACGAACCGGGAGACACACGCACAAAAATCTTCAATTGATTCCCCATCAACAACTGTCTCAACTGCAATCGGAATAAACCATTCTTGCGCAAACCAATGCGGCTGATCGTCCCGCTGAACATTTTGTAAAAGCCTTGGTCTCACGCACCCACCTGTGATTGACCGACCCGTTGCCTTCTGATGGAGATCAAAGGCACCCGGATACCAGGCTGGTCTCGCAGGCAAACTCGCAAGCCGCTGTTCGATACGATCAAGAAATTGTTGCCGTTGCTTCCAATGTCGACTCGTTAGAACAACTTTTGTCGCAATACAATTGAATGATGAATTATTTGCTATTGATGCTGCAACCTGATCTGCTTGGTACAACAAGTCTTTTTCAGGATAATCACCAGGAACAATAATCCACGGAGTGACATTTCCAAGCTCACAGGTAATTTCCTTGGTGCCTAACTCACTTTCATTACTTCGAATAATGTTCTGAAATGTTTCCTCGCCTCCTGTGAGATGCATTGCAGTCACTTCTTTACTCTTGATGGCGTCACGTACGAACTCGGGGTCACCAACGACAACGCTTAACAAACCCGCATCTACGAGTGGCTTTAATGCAGCACGAAAAACCGTCGCTAGCGAGGACTGCACCGGATGTATCTTGAGCAGGACAGCACGACCATATTCAAAAATTTGACTCACAGCATCGGCTGCAGCCAGGCCAGTAACATTACCTGCACCGAGCACAACAGCAACGCCACTCGAATGTGGACGCCGTTGACACTCTTCTTTCCACAGCTTCATGAATGTTTCAACACTACCTGAATTTGTACAACGAACAGTCGCTCGATGCCCGCGGAAAATTGTAGGATCGTAAAGACTTCGTACAGGCAACACATCAACAGACAGCAATGAAGATGATGTGCTATATGATGCTTCACTGTTCTGTTCCTGCACATGCGTTACTCGCGGCTTCACTGAAACATTCGTCACCCCCAATTGGCCAATACTCCGCAAGGCTTGCTCAGTGAGAATTAAAAGACGCAGCGTCGCAATAGGACCAGTTGCGCACTCCTCCGCTCGCAACATCGTACGAAGCTCGTTGGAGCACACGACCTGGCCATCAGGGTTAACTGATTTCATGACAACAGCAGCACGAATCCACGCCTCTGCTTCTTCACCAACTGACTGAGCTGTTTTCTTTGCCAATTCTGCGCGATCAACCGGAGCAATGCTCTTCCAACGATCCGCAGCTTGCGATAGCCGCAGACATTCGATAGCTACGTCAAACTGGCTTGAAACCATGATTCTCTCCACATGTTCGCAGGTTAGGCGGGCAACTTCCCTGAGGCACCCACGCCGGACAATAAAAGCAAAACACGATACTCAGCAACACAAAATACAGGATAGCGTGCCTAAAGATTCGTTCCATATACAGCTAACTGTGAACCAACACTTGTTTTCACTACTTTCCAATACAATGACGAGAAAACACTCGGTCAAGAATGTCGGTGCCTACCACTGCTCCTGTCACCTCACCTAAAGCGTCAATAGCCTGTCGAAGAAGTATCGCAAGAAGGGCTTCATCTGGCGGCACACCGTCACAATGTGCCAAATCTTTTTCGGCGTGAAAAAGAGATTCACGCGCTTCTGAAATCCCAACACGAAGCCTTGTTGTGGCAGGTGTTTCACGATGTATCGCTGAAACTGTATCCAATATCCGTCGCCTCAGTTCCTCGACACCGAGGCCTGTTACAGCACTTGTGTGGATACACCCACGGCCGCCAGTGGAAGCGTTGCCGCCATAACTCTGATCAATACGGGTTACAACAGGAATATATTCAGCAGCAAGATCTTCTAACTCTGCTTTGTACTCTGTCTCGAGCTCGTGACATGCAACAACAACATCTGCCCGACGAATTTCTTCTCTCGCAACCTTATCAGCTGCCACACTCACTTCGCACTCAGTTGGAAAACTATCACTGACCTTGTGCAGCCGGCCTATACCTGCGAGATCAACAAGGACGCATGTAACAATTCCACCAGCATCGTATAGCTCACTAGCGATCCAATCTCGAGTCGTGCCCGCTTCGTTTTCCACAAGCGCAATGTCACGTCCAACCAAACGGTTAAAGAGACTACTTTTACCGATATTTGGTGGTCCAGCTAGAACGACCCGTGGCAGGCCACCCTGCCCACCACTATCACGAGCCGCCAACTGAGCGGCAACATGATCGAGCTGCTGGCACACGTAATGAATTTTTGGTCCGATTGCATCTTCATTGATATTTACCACCGGAACAGAATCCGGAGTAAAATCATCTGCGAAGTCTATTGCGGCCTCAATATCTGCAACAAGATTGAGTAGATATTCACGGAGTGCCTCAACTTTCTTGCCAATGCCTCCCGCCATCCGATCGAGTGCTTGAGAAAGTTCCTGCGGCGTTCTTGCATCGACAACAGCGACCACAGCTTCTGCTTGTAGTAAGTCGATCTTTCCGGCGAGAAAACTACGTAGTGAAAATTCTCCACCGCGAGCCAATCGAGCTCCAAACCGACAAATTTCCTGCACCAGCGCTGCCTGTAGAGGAGCCGATCCAGGAAGTTGGACCTCGGCAACTGCAGCACCTAAAGGCCCAGCCGGACCCGGCCAAAAGAGTAATGAGACAGGGAGTTCTCCCCATCGTGCTCCCAATGAATCAAGGTGGAATCGAACCTCTATATTTCGGGCGGCCTCGTGCCGATCTGGTAATTGAAGCGGGCCTCCGTCTGCCGAAACAAAAAGGCGGGACAAAACAGCGAGAAGGCCCTCTCCAGTAAGACGAACGATTGACCGAGCTGCTGGCTGTGGAGCCGTTGCTGGGGCAACAATAAGATCAATCGTGGAGTCCATGACACCGTTGCTCTATTACAAGCAGATTGCCAAAAAGAAGTTGCATGTGAAGATCATTTTCACACTATCGTCGTTTTCGACGCTTTCGCCCACCGGAGGATCGGTCGGCTGGCTTACTACTTATTGCATCTACTACTGTTGGGCCACCTGCTCCGGCAAGTGCACTACCTGGCTTTGTTGTTGGAAGTAGAAGCCGCTCCGCAATGCCCCAAAGACTTGATGCAATAAAATACAGACATAAACCACACGGCACCTTGAAAAACATTAAGGCCATAAAAAACATCATATACTTCATGACTTGCTGCTGCATCTTTGACTGTTCGTCGACAGCGGGCGGCATGAAAAGCTTTTGCTGCCACAAAAAGAGCCCAATAGTCAGGAGTGGAAAAAGATTCAAATATGGGCCAAGCCAGCCCTCTGGTGCGACTAAAAAAGCTGGCATAAAACCAGACCAATCGAGCATCATATCTGGCGCGGCAAGGTTCGAGCACCAGCGAATAGCCGATGTAAAGAGTGGTGCCTGTCTCAGTTCAACATCTGTCGCCAATGAACGATAAAGACCCATAAAGATTGGAATCTGAATGAAAACTAATAGACATCCACCGGCTGGGTTATAGCTATGCTTCTTCCAAAGCTCCTGAGTAACCATCGTCCGTTTCTGTGGATCGTTTTTGTACTTCTCTGCAATAGCCTTCATTTCTGGCTGCAGAACCTGCATTTTCTGTGATGACAACGCCTGCTTTCGACTAATTGGAAACATTGCCCCGCGAACAATGACCGTCAGTAAGATAATGGCGATTCCGTAATTCCGAATAACGGCATGAAGAACATGCAGGATTGCAATCATTGGCCGGGCTACCCAACCAAACCATCCGTAGTACACCAGATCATTCATGGATGCCTGTGAACGCCCAAACGTTGCGAGAAGACTTGGACGTTTTGGACCAGCAAATATATCAAACCGATGTGTCACTGGCACATCGGGCTCGAGTTGCAACTCACGAGATAACAATCGACAACTCACGTTTACGAGTTTGCGACGAGCGGCTTCTGGCACATCACCAACAACTACTGATTGCACTTCTGCAAGCTGTGGTATTTCCTGTCCTTCAACCGCCGGGAGTAATCCACTCGCAAAATACAAAGCATCGACTCCAGCAAATGAAAGTGGCTTTTCGTCAAGAATTGCACTTGCGGTTTGCTCAGCGTCTTCATCCGTCAATGTCAGCCCACTAATGAGCGTCGACGGTTCGCCCACAAAACGCATTGCAACATCTCGAACACCCAGTGAACCCCATGACCGAGATACTCGAGCTGCGTACCACCATCCCTCTGTAGGAAGACCATTTGGACCATCGATGGTGTATTCAAGACGAGTCTGTTGTGGGGCCACAAACGACACCCTGAGTTGCAACCGATACCGACCTGCACGATCGTCATCTACCGTGCCCACTGGATTGTCTGCTGCAGTTACAAGGCGATATTGTTTCACAACAACCAAACCTGCATCCAGAGTTCGACGAAACTCGATAGACATTCCATCATCTGCTACCGTCGCCTCCCAGTCTTTTTGTTCAAGCTTATTTCCAGCTATTTCGCCATCTTCCGGACGCTTCTGTCCGTCTCGAGATGCAATCGCTATACGGAAGGAAAGCGGGTCGTGAAACCCTGCATTAACATCTACAACAGGGACCGTACTAAACTCTGGCCGTATGACCTCAAGGGGACGCCGTGTTGCAGCTACTTCTATAGTTTGCTCACGACCGAGCGATTGTCCCTGTGGCCGACGAAAGACGACAGGAAAACTCTGACCTGGCTTCAGGCGAGCCAATACAGAAATAAGACTTTGTGGGTCTGGTGTTGTTGAATCAGACACACGAACAAGAACATCTCCGGCTTTCAGCCCAGCATTCGCTGCTGGAGTGCCATCACCAACGATGCCGAGTCGACACCCCTCAGGAACAACATCTGCTGCAAAGTGACCGATGTATGCCCCGCGATCATCCTGATCGTGAAACTGTTCACCAGCCAATTCAATACGTTCTACACTTGCTCCACGACTCGACAGCGTAACAAGCATGCCGGCCGGACCATCAGGTTGAAGTGAACCCAATGAGAGATGCCGCCGCGGCGATGATGGTGATGCCGACCGATCGGTCTTTGAGTCCACTTCGCCCGCGGGCCCGCCGACTGACTGATCCCCAACCGCACGACCTGACTCCGTTGAAGGTGCATGAGTGCTTTCCGTGATGTCAAGCTTATTTTGCTTGGCTGCCTTGTCTTGCGTTGCAATGTCTCCATTACCCGCGGCCGTGTCAGCAATCGGCGGTGCTTTATCTGCCTGCGGAAACAGAATCGTGCGCATGACCTGGCTGCCCAGAACAGCAGCCAACGAAAGAGCAATAAAAACAGCGTAGCGTCGTTCCACGATGATTTAATGAAAATCCTAAAGGAAAAAACGTAGTGTAGCCTGTTTCCGGTCTAATCAGGAGGGGTGCCCTCCGATTTTTGTTTTTGTTAACGCCCCACGAGAAGCCGATCCCCGAGGAAATTGTCCAGTTCTGGAATCTTGTAAATCTTGTCAGAAGTTCCTTTGTTATCGTACTTTATTCGCCGATATCGCACCGTCTCAAAATCTTCGACAATCACATAGCACGCCCGTGGGTCATTATCTCTAGGCTGCCCTACCGAACCAACGTTGATCATGGCCTTAGAACTTGGCAAAACCATTCTGACCTCTATCGTGCCGGGGCCAACAGCCGCAGCTACGAACTCTGGTGCAATGGTAAACACTCCAGGGATGTGCGTATGGCCTTGGAAACACAGCCGAGTAACAAGTTCAAATATATGCTTGAGTTTGAGTGGATTGTATATGTCCTCAGGAAATACATACTCGTCGAGTGGGCGTCTTGCTGAACCATGAACAAAAAGCATCTCGCCTTCCTTAAAACTTCTTGGTAATTCACCAAGAAAGTCAAAAAGGTTGTCTTCTGAGCGACGCACCCGCTGATCATGAAACTCGAGTTGATCCCGCGTCCAACGAATAGCTCGTTCCGCCCCTACGTTAAATCCATCTGGATCAAATAATGCACCTTGGTCATGATTCCCAAGAATTACTTTTGCACAGCGATCACGAATAGTGGCCAAACACTCACATGGATTGGGGCCGTATCCAACAACATCGCCGAGACAGTAGATCGCATCGACGCTCTGACCATCAATATCCTCGAGAACCGCTGTGAGCGCCTCAAGGTTTCCATGGATGTCGCTAATAAGTGCAATCTTCACAAATACTTCCCTGTTGGTAAATCAGCCTCAAGTACTCTGTGTTTGAGCAGTCTCACAGGGCCTTCGACAAGACGCCGGAAACATTGCAGAAATTTTGAAATACAGAAAATTACACAATAAATAATAGTTGGACGATGTAATCTACCAAGCTCACTTTGACTTTATACTACAACAATTTCGTTCACGGTTCGATTACGGTCAAGCAGGCTTCCCTCATGCCCTCAATTCAGAAGTTTCTTGCTATCGAGACCAGCACAAGTCCAGGAAGCGTAGCCGCCGGAACACTTCCCTCACGTTGCGATATAGAAAACCGACCATGGCAGGTTGATAATCTTGCTATGCAGGAATTTCATCTCGCTGAAACGGGCAGTCAGGGGCGACACCTCATGCCAGTTCTCACTGCAGCTGTTGAATCGGCGGGTTGGTCACTTGATAAGACTGATCTTGTTATTGTGGCTACAGGTCCCGGCCCTTTTACCGGCCTCCGAGTAGGCATTACCACAGCAAAGACCATTGCGTGGACTAACAATTGCACACTTGTGGGAGTTTCGACGGTGTCCTGCCTGGCGACGCAGGCAATTGCAGAATGTGGTCCAGCTGATCGAGTAGAGGTCATTTTTGACGCTGGGCGTGGAGAACTATACGTTGCGACGGCGACCAAGCCGATAGACGGTCTCATTTGGCAGGTTAGTAAGGGCACGCTGCAGAAACCAGCGGAATGGCATCGTACGTTGATGCGTGGAACAATCGTCACCGGTCCTGGCCTTACGCTACAGCACGACGTGCTCCAAGAACTACAATCCACCAACCCGGGGTCAGTAATCGTTCCACCAGCAACAGCATGGCGTCCAAACTCCAAGACACTAGCCTGCATTGGTGTTGCCAAAGCCGAACAAAGACTGACCACGGAGCCCGCTGCATTAAAACCGACATACCTGCGAGCAAGTTACGCCGAGGACCGATCAGATGCGTGAGTGAAAACCACCGCCAATTCCAAGAGGCCATTATTTCTCGGCACCGCGCCTCCCCTGTATGACCGACTGCAAGCCCACGTTACCATTTACGCTGATATGGTATTTTTGGGTGGTGATAGCGTCAGTATCGCTTTCCCCGAGATGCCAATAGAGATAAAGCGGATATTTATTCCGTCCCGTCGTTCCCTGACGACGGTTCCAGGTTTTCCATCGACCAAGAAATTATTGCCATGCAATCAATTCAAAAACTTCTTGTTGCAAACCGTAGTGAAATTGCTATCCGGGTTTTCCGGTCAGCACATGAACTCGGTATGAGAACGGTAGCTATTTACGCCCACGAAGACAGATTCTCCTTACATCGCTTTAAAGCAGACGAAGCATATCTCATAGGACGTGCTGGAGAACCATTACGCAGTTATCTGGATATTGCTGGAATTGTTGCATTGGCGAAAGAACACAACGTCGACGCAATTCATCCGGGATACGGTTTCCTTTCTGAAAACGCTGAATTCGCACGAGCGTGTAATGAAGCCGGAATTATTTTTGTTGGACCACGAGTGGAACTACTCGAAAACCTCGGTGACAAAACTGCTGCGCGTGAACTGGCTGTACAAGCTGGCGTGCCAATACTCGCAGGATCATCACGTGCTGTTGAAAGTATTGAAGAGGCAATTGGCACTGCCGAAGAACTTGGTTTCCCAGTCATGTTGAAAGCCGCGCATGGTGGTGGTGGTCGTGGCATGCGAATTGTTCGCAACAAAGAAGAACTTCCTACTGAGCTAGAGAGCGCTCAACGCGAAAGTAAAACTGCTTTCGGGAGTACAAGCGTCTTCATTGAAAAGTTCATCGAACGTGCGAGACACATCGAAGTTCAGTTACTGGGAGACACCCATGGAAACCTTGTACACCTTTTTGAGCGAGACTGTTCCGTGCAGCGTCGACACCAAAAAGTAGTAGAAGTTGCTCCCGCCCCAAACCTTTCGCCCGCGATGCGAAACCAAATATGTGATGCGGCAATTGCTATCGGCCAAACTGCCAGATATGAAAACGCCGGCACGGTCGAATTCCTTGTCGATGCC